>VAXS01000201.1 GCA_005883255.1 Actinomycetota bacterium
GAGCTCAACCGCGGCGCCGAGGGCGGCGTGGCCCGCACGCTCGAGCCGCTGTCGCCCCGCCAGGTGGCCGAGCGCAGCGCGGCGGGCGCGCTGCTGGTCGACGTGCGCACGCACGAGCAGTTCGACGACGCGCACGTTCCCGACTCGATCTGCGTCAGCGCGCTGCACGCGGGGTTCGGGACGAAGCTGGCCTGGGTGGGCGCGCAGGCCGGCGAGCTGATCTTCGTGGGCCGCGACGACGAGGACGCGCGCGTGGCCGCGTCGCTGGCGGCGGCGATCGGCATCGCCGCTCCCACCAGCTACCTGTCCGGGGGCATGACCAGCTGGCGGATGGAGCGGCGGGAGATCGGGCGCATCGGCCGCCTGGATCCCGAGGGCCTGTACGAGCGGCGCGAGCGCGAGCCCGACCTGCAGATCCTCGACGTGCGCGAAGACTCCGAGTGGCGCGCGCAGCGGATCCCCGGCGCCGTCCACGTCCCCTACCACGACATCGAGGAGATCTCGCCGCGGCTGGACCGGTCGCGACCGATCGCGGTCATCTGCGAGTCGGGGCAGCGCAGCGCGGTCGCCGCCTCGATCGTGCAGCGCCTGGGCGCGCGCGACGTGATCCACGTGGTCGACGGGGGAGTGGGGACCTGGGCGCGCGCCGGCCATCCGGTGGAGCGCGACGCCCTTTCGGCGCCGTCGCGCGCCGCGTAGGATCGAGGCATGGAATCCTCGACTCGAAAGCGCGTCCTGGTGGTCGCGGCCCGCACGGCGGCCACCCCGGCGCTCCTCGACGCCGTCCGCGAGCGGGCGCGGCGCGGCCCCTGCACGTTCACCCTGCTCGTGCCCAACCCGACCCACGGGCTGCACGCCGTCGTCGACCCCGAGGACCAGGGGACCGACGAGGGCCAGTCGATCCTGGAGCTCGCCCTCCCGCTGCTGGAGGACGCCGCCGGCGCCGAGGTGGAGGGGATCGTGGGCGACCACCGGCCGCTGGACGCGATCCAGGACGCGGTCAACCTCTACGGCTACGACGAGATCATCCTGTCCACGCTTCCCGCGCGGGTGTCGAAGTGGCTGAAGCTGGACCTGCCCAGCAAGGTCAAGGGCCTCGGCCTGCCGCTGACCACGATCACGGCGCGCTCCAAGGAGGACGTCGCCACCGCGAGCTGAGATGCCGCGCAGCTGGGTGGCCCTGCAGATCGCGATCGTGATCTTCGTGCTCGCCGGGATGGCGATCGCGCTCGTCCGCCTGGCCTAGCCGCATATGATCCCCGGCGGCGACGCCCCCGGCTGAGAGGAGAGGCATGTTCGGCAAGATCGTGGTGGGCACCGACGGGTCCGAGACCGCCGGCGAGGCGGTGCGCCAGGCCACCGAGCTCGCCAAAAGCATGGGGGACTCGATCGACCTGGTGAGCGCCTACGAGCCGGTCTCCGGCGCGCGGCTGCGCGAGGAGCAGCAGCAGGTCCCCAAGGACCTGGAGTGGACGATCAACCCGCGCGAAGACGTCGACTCCACGCTCAAGGACGCGGCCGAGCAGATCGGAGGGGCCGGGGTGGACGTGACCACGTTCGCGCGCGAGGGCGACCCGGCCGACGCGATCCTGGACGTGGCGGAGGAGCGCGACGCCGGGCTCATCGTGGTGGGCAACAAGGGGATGACCGGCGCCAAGCGGTTCCTGCTGGGCTCCGTGCCGAACAAGGTGTCGCACCACGCGCCCTGCTCGGTGATGATCATCCGGACGACCTAGGTCGCGCCGTTCAGGCGTGCCGGGCGCGGGCCGCGCGCCGCGCCGCCGCTCGCCTCCAGGCCGCCGCCTGCGCCGGGGTCGGCTTCGTGGCCGCGCCGGCCTGGACCAGCCCGAAGCCGTAGCGCTGGTCGTAACCCGGCGCGCCCAGGTCGCGGGCGGTGGACTCCAGCCGCTGCTCCAGCGCGCGTGGTGACGGGTGGCGCCCGATGACCCCGCTGGCGATCACCAGCGCCGCCACCCCGGCGACGTGGGGCGCCGCCATCGAGGTCCCCTCGTAGCCGCCGGGGAACCCGAAGCGGCTGGGCGACGAGGTGAAGGTGAGCTGGAAGATGTCGCGGCCGGAGCGCCCCGCCGGGTGGCAGTGGGGGTCGTCGTCCAGCGCGGCGTCCGCACCCCCGCCGGGGGCCACCAGGTCGAGGTCCCGCCCGTCGTTGGAGTAGTCGGCCAGGCACACGTGCTCGGTGGTGGCGCCCACCGACAGTACGCCGTTGGCCCGCGCCGGGTAGGCCACGATCCGCATCGCCTCGTTGCCGGCCGCGCCCACGACCAGCGAGCCGAGGCGGTTGGCGTAGCGGATCGCCGACAGCACCTCGGGGATCTGCGAGCCGGGCACCGAAGAGTCGAACTCCAGCGAGAGGTTGATCACTTGGGCGTGGTGGCGGGCGGCGAAGCGGATGCCCTGGGCGATCGTGGCCGCGTCGCCCAGCCCCTGGTCGTCGAGCACCCGCACGGGCATGATCTTCGCGCCGTAGGCCAGGCCGGTGAGCGCCCGGCGGTTGTTGATGCGCTCGCCGATCACTCCGGCCACGAACGTCCCGTGCCCGTTCTCGTCGTCGGGATGGGCGTCGTGGCCGACCAAGTCGTAGCCCGGCGCGAACTGGGCGACCGCGAAGTCCGGCGAGCGGCGGAAGCGGCCCCGGTTCTCGTAGGCCACGCCGGTGTCCAGCACGGCCACCAGCGCGCCGCGCCCGCCCGGGGCCCCGGCGGCCAGGAGGTTGGACCATCCGTCGGGCGCGTCCACGCCGGTGGACGCCAGGAAGTTCCACTGCATCGCCTGCCAGCCCCGGGGCCCGCCGCGCCCGGGGTCGTTGGGGATGAAGCCGTCGGCGTGGGCGATGACGTTGGGTACGGCGTACTGGACCGCGGGGTCGCGCCGCAGCGCGTGGATGGCCTGGGGGACCGTCCGGCCGGCGGGCAGTTGGACGACCTTGGGCTGGGCGGCCGACGCGTACTGGACGACGACCTGCCCGGGCACGGCGTCCTGGGCGGCGGCGGGCCGCGGCGCGGCCAGGCCGAAGGCGATCGCCGCGGCGGCGAGGAGGGAGGTGGGGGCGAGGCTTCTCATCTGGGGCACCGGCCCACGGGGGAGCGCCCCCGGGTGACCTTAAGACATCATCGGCGGCACAAAGTTTCCCGTCCAGTTTTCAGCCGTGCCGCCTCGCGCCAGCTTCTTCCCCCGCGACGAGTACTTCATGCGGCTCGCGCTCCGCGAGGCCGAGCGGGCGCTGGAGCACGACGACGTGCCGATCGGGGCGGTGGTGGTCCGGGAGGGCGAGGTGCTGGGCGCGGCGCCGAACGAGCGGGAGCTGCGGGGCGACCCCACGGCGCACGCCGAGGTGATCGCCCTGCGCGAGGCGGCCGGGCGCCTGGGGACCTGGCGGCTGCTGGACTGCGTGCTGTACGTGACGCTCGAGCCCTGCGCGATGTGCGCCGGCGCCGCGATCCTGGGGCGGCTGCCGCGGGTGGTGTACGGCGCGCCCGACCCGAAGGCGGGGGCGGCGGGAAGCGTGCTGGATGTGCTCGGGGAGCCCCGGCTCAACCACCGTCCCGAGGTGGCCGGCGGCCTGCTGGCGACGGAGTCGGCGGCGCTGCTGCAGGAGTTCTTCGCCACCCGGCGCTAGCGGGCCCCACCCCTAGAATGGACCGGCGCTCGGAGGGGTGGCAGAGCGGTTGAATGCGCCGGTCTCGAAAACCGGTATGGGCCGTTTGGTCCATCGAGGGTTCGAATCCCTCCCCCTCCGCTTCCGGCGCGCCCGGTCTGCCATCCTGCCGGGGCGCCGAACCGCGATGGCCTCCGTCGGACAATCTCAGGCGCTGCCCGTTCCCGCGCGGCGCACAGCGTTACCAGCCGTACTCGGCTACGTGCGGCGGGCGCTCGGCGTGCTCTCGCTGGCCGGGCTCGTGTACTGCGCCTATGTCATCGCCTCGGGAGCCGCGTACCGGCCCACGCTGGTGGTCCCCACGCGCAACGGCGGCTTCCCCCTGTGGCTGCGGGGGCCGCTGAGCGACCTCGGGTACTTCCTGCGCCTGCACGACTTCGCGGTCTACGTGCTGGTCATGCTCGGCTTCTTCGCCGTGGCGCTGCTGTGCGCCACCGCGCTGCGGGCTGGATGGGTGATCGGGACGATCGTCGTGCTCCACGTCCTGTTCTTCCTGGGCCCGCCGCTGATCTCGGGCGACGTGTTCGGGTACATCGGGCGTCGGGGGCGCGCTGTGGGCGCTCAAGCTCTCGGTCCTGGCCGGCAGCTTGGGCATCTGCGCCCTGATCTGGGCCACCGCTCGGCGCCTGGGCCTGGCGCCGCTGCCCGCGCTCGCCCTCTACGGGCTCAACCCGGCGGTGCTGGTCTACGCGCTGGGCGGCGCCCACAACGACGTGCTGATGATGCTGCCGCTGATGGCGGGGATCTACCTGGTCGTCGCGGGTCGCGACCGGGTGGGGCCGGCGGTGGCGGCGCTCGCCGTGGGGGTGAAGGCGTCGGCCGGGCTGGCGATGCCCTTCGTGATCCTGGGGGCGCGCCGGCGGCTGGACGCGCTGGGAGCGGCCATCGCCACCGGGGTGTTGCTCGTGGCCGTGGCGTTCGTGGCCTTCGGCACCCAGGCGGCCGACTTCATCAACGTGCTGGGCACCCAGCAGCGGCTGGACTCGGGCACGAGCGTGATCGCCCAGCTCGGGTCCTGGTTTGGCTGGACCGGCAACCCGACCGGCGCCCGGGAGGTGGCGTCGGTGCTCTTCGGGCTGCTGCTGGTCTACCTGATCGCCCGGGCCTGGCGCCGCCCCCGCGACTGGCTGGAGTGCGCGGGGTGGTCGACCGTGGCCCTGATGGTGAGCACCTCCTGGCTGCTGGCCTGGTACATCGTCTGGCTGGTGCCGCTGGCCGCGCTCTCCCGGACTCGCTGGCTGCAGGCGGCCGCGGTGGGCATGACGGTGTTCGTCGTGGCCGTCCGCGCGGTCCCGATCCTCGACTGATGCGCCGCCGGGGTTGGCACCTGGCGGTCGTGGCGGCGGCCGTCGTCCTCATGGGCATCGGGCCGGGCGGCTGCCACAAGCTCGATCACCGCACCGCGCCGCAGAAGCTGGACCAGGCGATGTCCAAGGCGTTCAAGCGCGCCTTCGCCGCCTACTACCGGATGACCACCGAGCGGCCACGGTCGCGGATCGTGAGCTACGCGAAGACGACCTGCCACCCGCGTGAGCCGGTGCCGCACAGCGATCGCGGGTGGCGGTGGTTCTGCGCGATCCGCTGGATCCGCCGCGACCCCACCACGGCGGGCACCGCCACGTACGGGGTCGAGGTCGATCCCCGGGGCTGCTTCCAGGCCTCCAGCGCCAGCTTCCCACCGCGCGCGTACGAGCTGGTGCTCCATCGCCCGGCTCCCAACCCCCTGGACCACATTCGCTCGTGCCCTTGACCGCGCAGGAGCTCGACCGCTTCGCGGACCTGGTGGTCCGCTTCGCCGCGAACGTCCAGCCCGGGCAGGTGGTGGCGCTGGGGACCGAGCCCGGCAAGGAGCCGCTGACCCGCGCCATCGCCTCCGCGGCCTACCGGCGCGGCGCGAAGTTCGTGGACGTCGCCTCCTTCGACATCCACGTCAAGCGGGCCCGGCTGGAGCACGCCCCGGAGGACACGTTGGAGTTCGTCCCGCCCTGGTACGGCGAGCGCATCCTGGCGCTCGGGGAGCACCGCTGCGCGCGGATCGGACTGTCGGGCCCTGTGGCTCCGGGCCTGCTGAGCGACCTCGACCCGGCCCGGGTCGGCCGCGACCAGCTGCCGTTCGTCGCCGAGTCCGGCCAGGTGGTCAACGACCGCACGACGAACTGGACGATCGTGCCCTGCCCGACCGCCGCCTGGGCCGAGCTGCTGCATCCCGACGCCGGCCCGGAGGAGGCGATGGACCGGCTGTGGGAGCAGCTGCGCCACGTCTGCCGGCTGGACGAGGACGACCCCGAGGCGGCGTGGCGCGAGCGACTGGCCGCGCTGGTGGGGGCGGCCGAGCGGCTGGACGGCCGGCGCTTCGACGCGCTGCACTTCGAGGGACCGGGCACCGACCTGCGGGTGGGTCTGCTGCCCTCGTCGCGCTGGATCGCCGCCTCGTTCCACACCGTGGACGGCATCGAGCACGTCCCGAACCTGCCCACCGAGGAGACGTTCTCGACGCCGGACCCTGAGCGGGTGGACGGAGTGGTGCGGGCCACCAAGCCGCTGGCACTGCCGGGGACGGTCATCCGCGGGCTGGAGGTGAGCTTCGAGGGCGGGCGGGCCGTGCAGATCGAGGCCGAGGCGGGCGCGGAGGCGATGCGGTCGCTGTGCGCCCGTGACGAGGGGGCGGCCAGGCTGGGCGAGGTGGCGCTGGTGGACCGCGAAGGCCGCATCGGCCCGCTGGACACGATCTTCTACGACACGCTGCTGGACGAGAACGCCGCCAGCCACGTCGCGCTGGGCCGCGCCTACGAGTTCACGGTGGCCGAAGACGGGGATCGCGAGCGGGCGAACCGCAGCGCGATCCACGTCGACTTCATGATCGGCTCGCCCGAGGTGCAGGTCACCGGGATCACGCGCGACGGCGACCGCGTCCCGGTGCTGCGCGACGGAGCCTGGGCGCTACCCTGACTCCGCCGCACGCCGGGAGAGGTGCCGGAGCGGTTGAACGGGCGCGACTGGAAATCGCGTAGCGGGGGTCAACCTCGCTCGAGGGTTCGAATCCCTCCCTCTCCGTTGTGGGCGAGACGACCCCCGAACGGGTCCACGACCCGATCCACGGCGCTTCCTACGCGTTTCGCGCCGAGGGCGAGAACCTGTGGGTGGACACCTGGCTCGACGACGGCGGACATTTGCCCGAGCACTTCCACCCGACGCTGGAAGAGCACTGGCAGGTGGTGGAGGGCGCGGCCCGGGTCAAGCTGGCCGGAACGTGGCGCGACCTCGTCCCCGAGGATGGGCCCGTCGTGGTCGCCGCCCACGTCAGGCACGAGCTGAAGAACGCCAGCGGCCGCCAAGCGCACCTGCGCGCTCACGTCATCCCCGCCGGCCATCTACGGGAGTTCCTCGTCGAAACCGCGCGCGCCGCGCGCGAGGGCCTCTACAACCGCCGCAACCTTCCCACCAGCTTCCGCGGGGCGGTGTGGGCGGCGCAACTCGCTCAGCGCTTCCGCGACGAGACGGTGATGTGCTCGCCCCCGCCGGCGCTCCAGCACATCGTCGTCCCGCTCGTCGCCCGCCTGGCCCGCTAGGCCCGCCCCAACCGGAGGCGCCGGACTAGCGCTCGGCGTCGGCTGTGGTGGCCAGCACGATGTGCTGGCGGGCGACCGTGACGAAAGCGCGGGTGACCGGGTCGCCGGCGCGGCCGTGCTCGTCCAGCGCCTGGAGGCTGACGTCGGTGAGCGAGATGAAGTCGCGGTCGGAGGCGTTGAGGAAGTCGGAGAGTCGGCTGCGGTAGCCGTCTCGCGGCAGCATCAGGTCGCCCACGATCCGGTAGCGCTCCGTCTCCAGCAGCACGCGCTCGCTGCGGCCGTTCATCGACCTCGACTGTACCGATGACATCTCCACCCGCTTCGGCCCCCCGCGTCCAGAGCTTGAGCCCGGACGTCCGAGCTCAGCCCGACCGCGCCTCGCGGACGGACCCTTCCTCGTCCGCGGCGTCCCGGTCGCGCTGGACCAGGACCCGCAGGAACGCCTCCACCACCCGGGGGTCGAACTGCGTCCCGGAATGGCGCCGCAGCTCGTCGCGCGCCGCGCGCTCGCCGATCGCCTCCCGGTAGACCCGGTCGCTGGTCATCGCCTCGTACGCGTCGGCCACGGCCAGGATCTTGGCCTCGATCGGGATCTCCTCGTCCACCAGCCGGTGCGGATAGCCCTGGCCGTCCGGGCGCTCGTGGTGGGCCAGGATCCAGCGGCGAATGTCCTCGAGACCCGAGCCGCCCAGGATCCGCGCGCCGATCTCCGGGTGCTTGCGCATCTGGCCGTACTCCTCGTCGCTGAGCGGACCGGGCTTGCCCAGGATGGAGTCCGGGACGCCGATCTTGCCGATGTCGTGCAGCACGCCCGCCAGGCGGACCCGCTCCACGTGCTCGCGGCCCAGGCGCAGTGCCCGCGCCATCAGCTCCGAGTAGCGCCCGACGGTCTGGGAGTGGCGGGCGGTCCCGGTGTCGCGGACGTCGAGCGCCTCCGCCAGGCTGAGCACCGTCGCCAGCTGGGCGTGGTCGCCTCCGCGGTTGGGCGGGTTGCCGGTGAGGATGGCGCCCACCTCCGCGCTGTAGATCACGCTGCGGTCGCGCCCCAGCGCCTTGGCGGCGTAGAGCGCCTCGTCCGCCGCGCGCAGCAACGCGTCCACCGACGCGCCGTGGACGGGGTAGCTGGCCACGCCGAAGCTCATGGTCAGGCCCACGGGCTCGGCGGCGAACAGGCCCCGCAGCCGGCTGCGCAGCCGCTCGGCCAGGATGTAGGCCTCGTGCTGGTCGGTCTCCGGCAGCATCAGCGCGAACTCCTCGCCGCCCATGCGGGCCGCGGTGTCGATGCGCCGCTTGTTGTGGTCCAGGAGCGAGGCGATGCTCTTCAGGGCCTCGTCCCCGGCGTGGTGCCCGAACTGGTCGTTGACCAGCTTGAAGAAGTCGCAGTCCCCCACCAGGAGGCTGAACGGCCGGTGGCCGCGGCGGGAGCGCTCGAGCTCGGTCTCGGTGATGTGATGGAAGCCGCGGCGGTTGAGCAGGCCCGTGAGCGGATCGGTGCTGGCGGCGTCCGTGAGCCGGTCGATCAGCCGGCCGACGCGGTCGCGCAGCGTGACGATGAACACTCCCGCCACCGCCAGGGTGCCGGTGATCAGGACGAAGTCGTGGACGTCGCCGTTGGCCAGGCCGACCGTGGCGTTGCCGTCGCCCAGGCGCAACAGCAGGATCGTGGCGCCGTAGTTGAGCACCGCGAAGGCCCCGAGCAGCCAGGCCCGGGTCCGGGACAGGAAGTAGAAGGCGTAGATCCCGATCCACAGGTAGAAGAGCATGTAGGCGCTGGTGCTCTGATCGCTGTAGTACAGGGCGGCCGAGATGAGCGCCGTCCCGGCGAACGGCGTGATCGCCACCAGCCAGCCGGGCGTGCGCTTGCCCAGGGCCACCAGCAGGATCGCGGACACCAGGCACGCCGCCTGGAGCGAGACCAGCCCGACGACGTTGAAGCCGGTGGGATGGGGGAGCAGCACCCCGACGAAGCCCAGGACGCCGGCGCCGGCGAACATGCACGCCTGCGTGCGGCCCAGCATGGGCGGGGTGAGCGACCGGACGGCCCAGGCGTTCTCGTGCAGGGAGGGACCCGGGCTATCCGGGGAGTCGCGGACATCGGTGTGTCCCAGGGCGCGGAGCACCAGGACGGGTATCGGCGCGCCGGCGCGGCGTTCGAGGCTTCGCGGGCGACGACCCTGCGCAAACCTCCCGAAAAGTGCCCACTAGCTGCTTGAATGCGGCCGCGCGCGGGCCGATATCAGCCCTGGTGTCCCCGTATCCGCAGCACTCGCTCGACCTCTTCATCGCCTCCGTCGCCGCCGGCCTGCGACGGACCCTGCGCCGCCTGGTCAGGCGGCCGCGGCCAGCCGACGCGTCACCACGACCCGTCCCTGGCGCCCTGGCGAGAAGGTAAAGCTGCGCCGGGCGATCCGCTCGCCCCGGCCGCCCGGTCCCTCGAGCTCCACCCGCCGCAGCACGGTGCTGAGCACCACGCGCATCTCCGTGAGCGCGAAGCTGGCGCCCAGGCAGCGGCGCACGCCGCCGCCGAACGGGATCCAGGCGTAGGTGGACGGCGGGTTGGCCAGGAAGCGCTCCGGCGCGAACTCCTCGGGGTCGTCGTAGACCTTCGGGTTGCGGTGGACCAGGAACACGCAGGGCATGAGCACGGTCCCGGCCGGATAGCGGTAGCCCTCCAGCCGGAACGGCTCGGTGAGCTTGCGGGCCACGATCGGGAGGACGGGCCGCAGCCGCAGCGTCTCCTTGACGACGGCCTCGAGGTAGTCCTCGCGACCCGCCGTCACCTCGTCTGACAGCCGTCCCAGGACTCGGGGCTCGTGCACCAGCCGCTCGAACGCCCAGGCCAGCGCCGAGGCCGTGGTCTCGTGGCCGGCGACCAGCAGGGTGAGCAGCTGGTCGCGGACCTCCTGGTCGGTCATCGGCTGGCCGTCCTCGTCGCTCGCCGAGAGCAGCAGCGAGAGGACGTCCAGCCGGCTGGCTGCGTCCGGATCGGCCCGCCGGCGCTCGATTTCGGCGAACAGCGCCCGGTCGACCTGCCCGAGGCAGCGCATGAGCCGGCCCCAGGGGGACAGGCCGCCCAGGCGGACCCGCAGCTGCGGCAGCATCGTGGAGCGAGACTGGCAGAGGTCGAGCAGGCGGGCGACCAGCCCCCGCATCTCGTCGCGGCGCGGCCCGGCCTCCATGCCGAACACGGCCCGCAGGATCACGTTCAGCGCGATCGCCTGCATGTGGGGCAGGAGCGCGAACGGCCGGCCGACGGGCCAGCTCTCGACCTGCTCGATCGCCGCCTGCTCCATGATCTCCCGGTAGCGCTTGATGTGCTCCCCGTGGAACGGCGGCAGCAGGAGCTTGCGCTGGCGGAAGTGCTCGTCGCCGTCCAGCAGCAGCAGCGAGTTGATCCCCAGGATCGGCCGGAACAGGCCGTTGATGTCGCCCATCATCATGGTCTCCGGCGAGGCCTGGAACACTCGGCGCACGGCGGCCGGGTCGGACAGGAAGACGACGTCCACCTGGGGGCCGAGGCGAACGGTGAACGTGTCGCCGTGCTCCTCGGCGGTGCGGCGCATGAACGCCTCGGGCCGAAAGATCCACCGCAGCGTCTGCACGAAGGCGGGGCTGCGGGGCCCCGGCGGCATGACATGCGGCTCCTCGGGCGGGACCTCGAGCGGAGGCGGCGTCTCCGGCCGGGGCGCCGCCCGGCGGTCGGGACTGTCGGGACGCGGACGGGCCCGCCGGTCGCTGTAGATAGGAGGCGGTTCCGGCTGTTCGCTGCGGGCCTCCTTGGCTCTCCGTGCCGCGCGCATTAGCCCCCAGGCTGTCACGGTCTCGGGACTGGTACAACCGCGGCGTGCCCGCGCGCGAGTTCCAGGCGCTCCCCGACGGCGTCCGCGTCGGCCACTTCACCGACCGCCAGGGCTGGACCGGGTGCACGGTCGTGCTGCCGCCCCCGGGCACGGTTGCGGCCGGCGAGGTGCGGGGCGGCGGGCCCGGGACGCGCGAGAGCGACCTGCTGTCTCCCGCCACCGGCGCGCCCGGCGTGCAGGCGGTGCTGCTCACCGGCGGCAGCGCCTTCGGGCTGGCCGCCGCGGACGGAGTGATGCGCTGGCTGGCCGAGCGCGGCGAGGGACATCCCACTCCCATCGGCGCCGTGCCGCTGGTGCCCGCGGCCGTGGTGTTCGACCTGCCGGTGGGCGATCCCGGCGCGCGCCCCGACGCCGAGGCCGGACGGGCGGCCTGCGAGGCGGCCAGCGCCGACGTCGAGGAGGGCAGCGTGGGGGCCGGCACCGGGTGCAGCGTAGGCAAGCTCCTGGGCCCCGAGAGCTGGACCAAGGCCGGCCTGGGCG
Source organism: Actinomycetota bacterium (assembly GCA_005883255.1). Lineage (GTDB taxonomy): Bacteria > Actinomycetota > Thermoleophilia > Solirubrobacterales > Solirubrobacteraceae > AC-38. The sequence continues at coordinate 11,586 of VAXS01000201.1, forward strand.
TGGCTGCCGAGGAGTCGGCGGACATCCGGGTGGCCGCGCTGGCGGTGGTCAACGCCTTCGGCGACGTGCTGGACGCCGACGGCTCGGTGCTGGCGGGCGTATGGCGCGACGGCTCGTACGTGCGGACCGTCGACCTCCTCGCGGCCGGTTTCCGCCCGGGCGTGAGCGCGCGCGAGGCCACTACGCTGGTATGCGTGATGACCGACGCCGCGCTGAGCAAGACCGAGGCCTGGCTGGTCGCGCGGGCGGCCAGCGCCGGCGTGGCCCGGGCGGTCGATCCCACGGCGACAGCGGTGGACGGCGACGTGGCCTACTGCCTGGCCACCGGGCGGGTCCCGGTGGATCCTTTCGACCTGCTGGCGCTGTGCGCCCTGGGCGCGCGCGCGACCGCGGGGGCGATCCGCCGCGCCGTGCACGCCGCCGAGCCGGCGCCGGGCTGCCCCACGGCCGCGCAGCGGAGCGGGTTGGATCCGGACCCGCCCGGGTACCAGGCGGCGGCATGAACCCGCGCACGCTCGATCACGTGGCGCTCTGGGTCTCGGAGCGGGCCGCAGTCGCCGACTTCCTGTACCGGCACCTGGGGATGCACGAGATCGAGCGCACCGACTCCTTCACCCTGTGCGGAGTCGACGCGCGGCTGGGGAAGCTGACGCTGTTCGACGCGCCCGGGCCGCGCGAGCCCGGCGCGCTGGAGCGCATTGTCCTGCGGGTGGGGGACCTCGACGCCGCGCTGGCCGGCCTGCCCGCCGAGGTCCAGCTGCGTCCCGACGACGGCACGGCCACCGCGGCGTTCGCGGGGCCCGACGGCGTCCCGCTGGGGCTGGTCCAGGCGCCCGGTCGTGACTACGACCTCGACCACGTCCTGCTGCGGGTGAGTGACCCGGAGCGCAGCGCCCAGGCGCTGGGCGACCTGG
>VAXS01000035.1 GCA_005883255.1 Actinomycetota bacterium
CAGGGCTACCATCGCCTCGCGTGCAGCCGCGCCCCCGGCTGACCGCGCAACGCGTGGGTGCGGCCTTGCTGTCGGAGCGGACTCTCAACACCTTGCTGGTCGTGGGCGCCCTGCTCATCCTCGCCTCGGCCTCCGTGATCTCGACGCTCAATCCCACGCACCTGCCGCCGCTCCTCCACTTCGGCGCGCTGGTGGCCACGACGCTGGCCTTCTTCCTCGCCAGTTACGCGCTGCGCACCCGGTTCCGCCTCCAGCGCACCGCCTCCGCGCTCCTGAACATCAGCGCGGTCTTCGTGCCGCTCGATGTCTGGACCCTCGGGCAGGACAGGCTGCTGCGCTGGACGCCCGACGACGTGTGGCTGGCGGCCTCGGCGCTCTGTCTCCTGGCCTATCTGCTGATCCACGCCTTGTTGCGCGACCGCATCTTTGCACTGCTGACGACGGCTGCCGGCGCGGGCCTCGTGCTGGCCCTGGCTCACCGTGCCCACATCCGCCTGGAATGGTGGGGCTGCGTGCTCGTCCTGCTCGCCCTGCTCTACGTCGTCCTGGCGCCACGCGTGCGGACCGTTCTGCCGCTCCTCGCCTGGGCCTTGCTCTGCTGCGGGCACCTGCTGACCCTCCTGGCACTCACCCTGCTCACCGTTCCCTCGAGCGCCGCGCTCCTGAACCTCACCCTCAACGCCTCGGCGGGGGACACGCTCGCCGCCACGTGGTGGCTGGGCACCCTGTTCTACGTCGCCTATCGCAAGGTCGGCGGCGGGAGCTACTATACCACCGTGGCGGCCTCGCTCAGCGCCGTGGCCGCCCTCGTGACCGTGCTGCGGTTCCCCATCCTGGGGCCATGGACCGGCGTCGCCATCGCGGGGCTAGCCTGCGTCTACGGCATCATCGGATTCATCCGCTACCGGCGTGCCGCCCCACCCCCGCTCCCGCGCCTGCTCCTGCTGTGGCCCTATCACATCGCCGTGGTCCTGAGTGTGGTCGCCCTGCTCTGGCCGGCATCCATCACGCCGGGCGGAGCCGCCACGGATGGCACGCTCGCGGCACTCAGCAGGGCCATCACGGAGGGCCTGCTCGTGGTCCTCTACGCCTATGGCGCCAGGCGTGCGGCCCCAGCCGTCTGCGCCGCCGTCTCCGTCGGGCTCCTGCCGGCCATCCTCGCGAACCTCCTGGTCCTTCTGCCCCTGCCGGATCCGCTCATCACCTGGACCCTCTTCGCCGCTGTGGTGGTCGCCGGGGCCGAGGCGGCGACACACCGTGGCAAGGCTGGGCAGCAGCAGGGAGCGTCACGGGCTATACGGGCTATTCCCATCCCGCGCTGGCGCTCCCCCTTCGCCCTGCCCCTCTTCGCCGTCGGCTACTGCACGGGCGCCATCGTGCTCGGGTTCTGCCTGGCACGCTACGCCGCATCGTTTGGGACGTCGGGTCTGCCCGTGGGGAGCTGGGCCGTCGTCCTGGCCATGGGACTGCTCGCCCTGGGTGCCCTCGTTTCGGGTCTCCTCCATCGGCAGCCGCTGTTCCTCCACCTCGCCGCCTGGATCGTCGTCGCGCCCTATCTCTCGCTCGCCACGCTGTTTGGCGAACGCGCGGGCTGGGCCAACGCACAGGCGGGAGTGGCTTGGGCCGTGATGGCCCTGGCCCTCGTCTACCTGCTCCTCGCTGCCCTGCTGGATGGCCGGCTGC
>VAXS01000036.1 GCA_005883255.1 Actinomycetota bacterium
TGCGCCGGGTCGCCGGCCAGCAGGGAGGCGTACTGTGGATCGGGCGCGACGTCCCAGTCGAGGTCGTAGCTGTCGTGGCCTTCGGGAAGGTCCTCGTCGGCGGTGTGGACGAGCGACGCCGAGCCGCGGACCTCCTGCAGCGAGTGCCCCAGCGAGGCCTGGCCGCCCACGAACACCCACTCGGGCGAGGTGAAGGTGAGCAGCCCGGCGGGGTTGCGCTGGCAGCCGTGGGCGGTCGGGTCCCTCACCGGGTCGAGGGCGTGCGCGCTGGCAGGCAGTAGCGCCAGCGAGAACGCCAGGCACGACGCGACGACGAGACCCCTGCGGCACATCTCGATACCCCCGGCGGGAGGGTAGCGGGGACGCGGCGCGTGGGCGCCGGCTACGCGGCGACCTCCAGCGTGGGCGTCGCGGCCGCGAACGCGTCGGCCGCGGCCAGGTCGAAGTCGCCGTGGTCGGTGCCCAGCCCCTGCGCGACCAGGGCGGCGGCGGCGCAGCCCAGCACCGCCGCCTCGCGACGGTCGCGGCCCAGGGAGAGGCCGCGCAGGTACCCGGCGGAGAAGGCGTCGCCGCAGCCCGTCGTGTCGACGACCTCGACCGCGAAGGCGGGGACCGCCTCCACCGAGTCGGCGTCCACGATCACCACTCCCTCGGCGCCCCGGCTGGCGGCCACGCAGCCCACGCCGCGCTCCACCAGCGCCCGGCAGCCGGCCACCAGGTCCTCGGCACCGGTGAACGCCAGCACCTGCTCGGCGTTGGGCAGGAGGTGGTCGAGGTGGGGGAGGGCGGGGCCGATCCACTCCAGCAGGCCGGGGTCGCCGGGCGCCAGCACGTCGGCCGAGGTGACTACGCCCTCGGCCCGGGCCCGGCCCAGGATCTCCGCCGCCGCCTCGCCGCCCATGAATTCCGGCCCGCCCAGATGGAGATGGGAGGCGGCGGCGATCGCCTCCCAGGGGGCGTCGTCGACGCCGTAGGTGGCGTTGGCGCCCACCACGTGGAACGCCGGGCGGTCGCCGTTGGGCCGGATCGGGAGCACGCTGGCCGACGTCTGGACCTCGGCCCGCCGGACGAGCAGGGACGTGTCCACATTCGCCTGCTCGAGCAGCCCGCGCAGCATGTCGCCCGCCGCGTCGGTCCCGATGGCGCCGGCGCTGCGCACCCCCGCGCCCAGCTTGGACAGCACCAGCGCCGTGCCGCCGGCCGAGCCCGCGGCGGTGACGCGGATCTGCTCGACCAGCTCGCCGCCCTGGCCCTCGGGTATCCGGTCCACCGGCCGCACCAGCACGTCGAGCACGTGCACTCCCATGGCGATCGCGTTCATCTCCTCGGTCACCCGCGGTCCTCCTCGTCGATGGGATGGGTGGTGCCGTAGCGGCGCTCCAGGGCCGCCGCGATCACCGCGTCGCGCTGCTCCTGGTCGAGCTCCCGCGGCGTGCCCAGCAGCCGGGCGTGCCAGTACACGCCGCACGCCCATTCCAGGAGCTCGGCCAGCTCGGCCGCCGCGTCCATGTCGGCGCCGTAGGCGATCGCGCCGTGGTTGGCCATCAGCGCGGCGGTCCGACCGTCCAGCGCCTCCATCACCGCCGCCGCCAGCTCGGGGCTGCCGAAGGTCGCGTAGTCGGCCACCCGCACCGAGCCGCCCAGCAGCAGCATCTGGTAGTGGACGCAGGGCAGCTCGTCGTCGAGCACG
>VAXS01000202.1 GCA_005883255.1 Actinomycetota bacterium
GCTGAGCCTGCGGGGCGCCGACCCCGAGGCGATCCTGACGGCGCTGAGCCGGGACAAGAAGCGCCTGCACGGCCAGCCGGTGCCGTTCGTGCTGGTGGAGGCCCCGGGTGACGCCCGCCCCGGCTGCCCGGTGGCCGAAGACGAGCTGGTGGCGGCCGTGCGAGAGTTGGCGGCAGCCTGATGCAGCTGAGCCGCAACCGCATCGAGGTCATGCACGGGGTCAACCTCGGCGAGCTGGGCCGCCGCGACCCGGAGGTCTACGGGGACCTCACGTACGTCCAGCTGGAGCGCCGCATCACCGAGTTCGGGCGCGAGCTGGGCCTGGAGACGCGTTTCTTCCAGACCAACCACGAGGGCGAGTTCGTGGAGCGGCTGCACAAGCTCGAGGGGCTGGCCGACGGGATCGTCCTCAACCCCGGGGCCTGGACGCACTACTCGTGGGCGATCCACGACGCGCTGGAGCTGTCCGGGCTACCGGCGGTGGAGGTGCACCTGTCCGACGTGGACCGCCGGGAGGAGTGGCGGCGGCTGTCGGTGATCCGCGACCTGTGCCTGGCCCGCGTGGCCGGCCAGGGCGTGGAGGGCTACCGCGCGGCCCTGGAGCGCCTGCGCGAGGAGCTGGAGCGTTGAGCCGCGCCGACCGGGCCGCCGGGTTGGCGGCCGAGCGCGAGCTGGACGCGCTGCTGGTCAGCCACCCCGTCAACCTCCGCTACCTCACGGGCTTCACGGGGACCAACGGGCTGGCGGTCCTGGGTGCCGGCGCGGACGGGGTCCGACGGTTCCTCACCGACTTCCGCTACCTCGAGCGCGCCGCCGAGGAGGTGTCGGGCTTCGACGTGGTGCGCGGCGAGCGCGACCTGCTCGACGCCGTGCGCGCCGCCCTCCCCGAGCGGCGACCGGTGCGCTTGGGGTTCGACGACGCGCACATCTCGGTGCGGGCGCACCGCCGCCTCCAGGAGGTCCTGGAGGGAGTGGAGCTGGCTCCGGCCGGCGGGCTGGTGGAGCGGCTGCGCACCGTCAAGGACGCGGGGGAGCTTCGGCGCATCCGCGCCGCCGCGGACCTGGCCGACGAGGCGCTGGAGGCGCTGCTCGATCGGGGCCTCCACGGCCGCACCGAGCGCGCGGTGGCGCTGGACCTGGAGGACGAGATGCGCCATCGCGGCGCCGAGGCGGGCGCCGAGCCCAGCTTCCCCTCGATCGTGGCCGCCGGCGCCAACGGGGCGCTGCCGCACGCCCAGTCGCGCCCGGTCGAGATCCCCCGCGACACGCTGGTGATCGTGGACTGGGGCGCGCGCCTGGACGGCTACTGCTCGGACTGCACGCGCACGTTCGCCACGGGAGAGCTGGACGGCGAGGCGGCGGCGGTGTACGAGCTGGTCCGGCGAGCCCAGGTGACGGGGCTCGAGGCCGTCGGACCCGGCGTGACCGGCCGCGACGCCGACGCCGCCGCCCGCGCGCTGATCGAAGAGGCGGGCCACGGCGAGCGCTTCGGCCACGGCCTGGGGCACGGGGTGGGCCTGGAGGTGCACGAGGCTCCGCGCCTGGCCAAGACCGGCGGCGACGACCCTCTGGTGGCCGGCAACGTGGTGACCGTGGAGCCCGGGGTGTACCTGCCCGGCCGGTTCGGCGTGCGGATCGAGGACCTGGTCGTGGTCACGGAGGCGGGAGCCGACGTCATCTCCTCCTCCAGGAAGGACCTGGTCACGGAGGTCTGACGGCGTATGCTCGCCCGGTGACCGCGTTTCCCACCGTTCGGGTCGCCGCGATCCAGGCCACGCCGGTCGTCCTCGACGCGGCGGCCACGGTGGACAAGGCGGTCCGGCTCCTGCACGAGGCCGCCGATGCCGGCGCGCAGCTGGCGGTGCTCCCCGAGACGTTCGTGGCGCTCTACCCATCCAACGCCTGGGCGCGGGAGGCGGCGGCGTTCGGCGGCTCCGACGAGCTCTGGCAGCGCCTGTGGGACGAGTCGGTCGACGTGCCGGGGCCGCTGGTGGACCGGTTGGCGGAGGCCTGTCGCGAGCGTGGGCTGCACTGCGCGATCGGGGTCAACGAGCGCGAGGCCGATCGCCCGGGCTCCCTCTACAACACGCTGCTGCTGATCGGCCCCGGCGGGCTGCTGCACCGCCACCGCAAGCTCATGCCCACGATGCAGGAGCGGCTGTTCCACGGCGTGGGCGCGGGCGACGACCTGGCCGCGGTCGACACTCCGGTGGGCCGGGTCGGCGGCCTCATCTGCTGGGAGAACCGCATGCCGCTGGCCCGCTACGCCGTCTACCGCACCGGCCCGCAGATCTGGGTGGCGCCCACGGCCGACGACAGCGACGGCTGGCTGGCTACGGTCCGCCACCTGGCGATCGAGTCCGGCGCGTTCGTGGTCTCGGCGCCCCAGTACATCCCGCGGGCGGCGTTCCCCGACGACTTCCCGGCGCCGCTGCCCGAGCGCGAGGTGTTCGGCCGGGGCGGCGCGGCGATCGTCGAGCCCACCTGGGGCGAGCTGGTGGCCGGGCCCCTCTACGACGAAGAGGGGATGCTGGTGGCCGACTGCGACCTGCGTCGCGGCCTGCACGCCAAGCGCTGGTTCGACGCGGTGGGCCACTACAGTCGCGAGGACGTGCTGCTGGGCGCCGGCTCAGCGACCGCCCACGCCCGCGTGGATGGCGAGGGCGACGGCGACGGCGCCGCCTGAGGCGCGCTACTACTAGGGCCGGGCGCGCGACCCTAGACTGTCGCCGTGCGCGTCGGCCTCATCCCCGAGGGTCCGCTGGAGCGGGTGATCGCCCGCCTCAAGGTCGCGCCGCAGCCGCTGGTCGAGACGCAGATGGCCTACACGCTCGCGCGCGTGATCATGGCCGGCGCCGACCTCGGCGTCTTCGAGGCGCTGAAGGAGGGGCCGGCCACGGCCGCCGAGGTGGCCGAGCGCTGCGGCACCGATCCGGGGGCCACCGGAAAGCTCCTGTTCGCGCTGGCGTCGACCGACTACGTGCGCCACCGCGGCGAGCGCTTCGAGCTCACGCCGGTCGCGCGCAAATGGCTCCTGGCCGAGAGCCCCGAGTGCCTCACCGACAAGCTGCGGCTCCAGCGCCTGGAGTGGGACTGGATGGGGCGCTCGGAGGAGTACGTGCGCACCGGGACGCCGCTCGAGCTGCACGCGATGACCGAGGGCGAGACCTGGGACGCCTACCAGCGCGGCATGCGCGCCATGGCGGGCGCGTTCGCGGGGGAGGCGGTGCGCCGCCTGCCGGTCCCGAGTGGCGCCCGCGACCTCCTCGACATCGGCGGCTCGCACGGCCACTACTCGGCCGCCCTGTGCCGGCGCCACGAGGGCCTGCGCGCCGTGGTCCTCGACCTGCCACCCGCCGTCGAGGCCGCCGCGCCGCTGCTCGAGGCCGAGGGCATGGGCGACCGCGTCGTGCACCGGGCCGGCGACGCCCTGCGCGACGACCTGGGAGACGAGGACTGGGACGTGGTGATGATCGTCCAGCTGGTCCACCACTTCAGCGACGAGCAGAACCGCGAGCTGGCCGCCCGGGTGGCGCGCGCGCTGCGACCCGGCGGGGTGTACGCCATCATGGACGCGTTCCGCCCCAAGACGCCCGGCGAGGCCGGGCAGGTGGGCGCGATGCTCGAGTTCTACTTCGCCCTGACCAGCCAGTCGGGCACGTGGACGCCGGAGGAGATGGCGGACTGGCAGCGGTCGGCCGGCCTGGCGCCGAAGCGGCCGATCCGCTTTCGCACGACACCCGGCGCCGGGATCCAGGCCGCGGTCAAGCGCTAGCCATCAGCCGCGCCTGCGCGGCGATCCGCTCGAGGTCGCGCGTGAACGCCCGCCGCTCGGCGCGGCGCTCCGTGTCGTCGGGATGGCGGAGGATCGCCGAGGGGTGCACGGTCGCCGACGCGAACGGCGCCACGTCGGAATCGATCGGCCGGCCGCGCGCCTGGGTGAGCTTGAACCCGCTCCCGAACAGCGACTTGCCGGCGGTGGCGCCCAGGGCCACCAGCGCCTGGGGCTTGACCACCCGGAGCTCGGCGTCCAGCCACGGACGGCAGGCCTGGACCTCGAACGTCCTGGGCGTGCGGTGCAGCCGTCGCTTGCCCCGCTCCTCGAACGCGAAGTGCTTGACCGCGTTGGTGACGTAGACCTCCGCCCGGTCGATGCCGACGGCGGCCAGCGCCTTGTCGAGCTCGCGCCCGGCCGGGCCGACGAACGGCTTGCCCTGGCGGTCCTCGCGGTCGCCGGGCATCTCGCCCACCAGCATGAGCCGAGCCCGCTTCAGCCCCTCCCCGAACACGGTCTGCGTGGCATGGCGCCACAGGTGACAGCCCCGGCAGCCCGCCGCCGTCTCGCGCAGCGCGCGCAACGACGCCCGCTCGGGCAGGAACGGAGTCGCGTCGTTGGGCTCCGCTGCGATCGGGTCGCCCATCCCTGTCGCATACCGCACCCGACGAGGGCCAAAACGGCGCCGCTACGCGCTCAGTAGCCGTGCTCGATGTAGTGCAGCCACGCCTCGCGGGCGGCCACGTTCTCGTTCGCGTCTGCCACGGCGACGGCGGCATCCCGCTCCTCAGCCGCTCCGTGCGCCGTCTCGCTGGCCTGACTCAAGCGCTCGCGACCGCCGACCGCGGCGTCCAGCCGCGCGATCGCGTCGAAGTGGGCTTTGCCGCCCATCCCCGGTTTGCGCGGGAGGGTCATCGAGACGCCCCGGACGCTCCGCCGTTCGGCTGCCTTGCTGGTCATGTGCTTCGCCTCCGTGCCCTCTGGCTGGGTCGCACGGAAGGAGAGGGGTAGACCTGGCGAGCGGCTGGCTCCGGCTGGGAGGCCAGCACATCGATCCTACTCCTATTGCGATGGCTAGCCTTAGCGTCCGTGATCTCCACCAACCAGTTCAAGAACGGCAACCACATCGAGGTGGATGGGACCGTCTTCAAGATCCTCGAGTTCCAGCACGTCAAGCCCGGCAAGGGTGGCGCGTTCGTGCGCACGAGGCTGCGCCGGGCCGCGGACGGGGCCGTGATCGACCGGACCTTCCGGGCCGGCGAGAAGTTCCGCCAGGTCAACACCGAGAGCCGCAAGATGCAGTTCCTCTACGCGGACGGGACCGACGCGCACTTCATGGACTCGCAGTCCTACGACCAGCTGGCGATCCCCGAGCCGGCGGTGGCCGAGCCCCTGCGCTGGCTGAAGCCCAGCGACGACGTGGAGGTGCTGTTCATCGACGGCTCCCCCAACGACGTCCAGCTGCCCAGCGCCGTGAACCTCCAGGTCACCGAGACCGATCCCGGCCTGCGCGGCGACACCGTCTCCAGCGGGGGGACCAAGCCCGCCACCGTGGAGACGGGCGCCCGCGTCCAGGTGCCGCTGTTCGTCGAGGTGGGGCAGACCATCCGCGTGGACACCCGGACCGGCGAGTACGTCTCGCGCGCCTAGCGGCGGCGCGCGCCCCACGGCCATGCGACGGCGCGACCAGCGACGCGAGGCGGTCTTCGCCCTCTACCAGCACGACCTCACCGGCCAGCCGCTGGACGCCGCCCTGCGCCGCGACGCCTCGCCGTTCACCCGCGCGCTCGCCCACGGCGTGAGCGAGCGCCGGGCCGAGCTCGACGCCCTCATCGAGCGCCACGCGCGCGACTGGAGCCTGGACCGCATCGCGCCGCTGGAGCGGGCGATCCTCCGCGTCGCTCTGCTGGAGATGCTGCACGGCGACGAGCTCCCCGCCGAGGAGCCGATCCCGGCCGAGGGGGCGATCGACGAGGCCGTCGAGACCGCCAAGCGCTTCTGCTCGGTGGACGCTCCCGGGTTCGTCAACGGCGTCCTCGGGGCCGCGCTGCGCGAGGTGCGAGAGAATCAGCGGACCCATGGCTGACCCCGCCGCGGACGACCTCCAGGAGCTGACCGGCGAGCTCGAGAGCGCCGCCGCCCGGCTGCGCGCCGGCGAGCTCGACCCGGAGGCCGCGGCCGCGCTGGTCGACGAGTGCGCGCGGCTGGCCTCGCGGGCCGCCGCCGAGCTCGATCGCCGGGCCCGGGCCGCCGCCGAACCCGCTCCCGGACAGGACTCGCTGCTCTAGTGCCTGCCCAGGAGCGCTCCGCCGCCGTCGTCGCCCAGTACCCGGACGAGCTGCGCCTCGAGGTCGAGCGCTACCTCGAGCAGCTGCGCTTCTCCCAAGAGCCCGCCACCGACGGCCTGCACGAGGCGATGCGCTACTCGCTGCTGGCCGGCGGCAAGCGGATCCGCCCCGTGCTCGCCCTCGCCACCGCCCGGGCGATCGGCTGGCAGCCCGCGCAGGTGATGCCGCTGGCGGCGGCGCTCGAGCTGATCCACACCTACTCGCTGATCCACGACGACCTCCCGGCGATGGACGACGACGACCTGCGGCGGGGCCGCCCTACCTGTCACGTTCGCTACGGGGAGGACGTGGCGATCCTTGCCGGCGACGGCCTGTACGCCGAGGCCTTCAACCTCGTCCTCTCCCGCCAGGAGGGCGAGCCGCGAAACATCATCGCCGCCGCGCGGGAGCTGGCGGCCGCTACCGGCGTGACCGGGATGGTGGGAGGTCAGTACCTGGACATCGCCGAGGCGGCGCCCCCCGGCCCGGACGGGCTGCGGCGCCTGCACGAGCTCAAGACCGGCCGGCTGATCGGCGCCTCCGTGGATTGCGTCCTGCTCCTGGCGGGAACGCCCGAACCTGCGACAATCGCCTACCGGTCGTTCGCCGCCGAGCTCGGCGTGCTGTTCCAGATCGTTGACGACATCCTCGACGTGACCGGCAATCAGACCGCCCTGGGCAAGGCCCCACACTCCGACGAGCGACTCGGCAAGCGGACATACGTCAGCGAGTTCGGGCTCGAGCGGGCTCGGGAGCTGGCGGCGGAGTCGCACCACAACGCCCGGGCGGCGCTGGAGCAGGCGGCGCCCGACGGCGCCGCACGGGAGCTGGAACAAGTGACAGATTTCGTATACACACGGAGCTCATGACCTCGACCCAGCGCCTACTCGACCGCATCGACGGCCCTCAGGACCTCCATCGCCTCTCCGACGACGAGCTCCAGCAGGTCGCCCAGGAGGTCCGCCAGCTGATCATCGACACCATCGGCGAGATCGGCGGCCACTTCGGCGCCAACCTCGGCGCCTGCGAGCTGGCGGTCGCCGTCCACTCGCTGCTTGACTCGCCGAACGACAAGGTGCTGTGGGACGTCGGCCACCAGGCCTATCCGCACAAGGTCCTGACCGGGCGCCGCGAGCGGCTGAACACGATCCGCCAGTACGGCGGGCTGGCCCCGTTCTGCTCGATCGCCGAGTCCGAGCACGACATCATGGGAGCCGGCCACGCCTCCACCTCGGTGGGCTACGCGGTGGGGATCAAGGAGGCGATGCGCCAGGGCCGCTCGCCGGATGGGAAGGTGCTCGCCGTCATCGGCGACGGGGCGATGACCGGCGGCGTGGCCTTCGAGGCCGTGCACCTGGCAGGCGGGCTGGGCACCCCGATCGTGGTCGTGCTCAACGACAACGGGATGTCGATCGCGCCCAACGTGGGGGCGCTCTCGCGCTACTTCAACCGCGTGCGCCTGAACCCCAAGCTGTGGAAGGTTCGCGAGGACATCGAGGACGTGCTCACCGAGCTGCCCGCCGGCATCGGGGCCCGCTTCGAGCGCTTCGGTCCCCACGTCAAGGAGTCGCTGAAGGCCTTCTGGGCGCCCGGGCTGTGGTGGGAGGAGCTGGACTTCGCCTACATGGGCGTCATCGACGGCCACGACGTCAAGGCCCTGCGCAAGGCCATCGGCGAGGCGCTGGAGGCCGAGCGCCCGGTGGTGGTCCACATCGCCACCGTCAAGGGGAAGGGCTTCGCGCCCGCCGAGGAGGGCGATCTCGAGGGCATGGAGAAGTGGCACGCCGCGAAGCCCAAGTCGATCTCCAACGGGGCGCCCGCGGCCGCCAAGAAGGCTACCTCCGCCAAGCCCGCGAAGTCGCCGCCGCCCCAGTACACGAAGGTCTTCGGCGACGCCCTGGTGGCCGAGGCCCGCCGCGACGAGCGCGTGATCGGAATCACCGCCGCCATGAACTCCGGGACGGGCCTGAACATCCTCCAGAACGAGATCCCCGAGCGCTACTTCGACGTGGGGATCGCCGAGCAGAACGCCGTTCTGTTCGCGGCGGGGCTGTCGCTGCAGGGCGCCAAGCCGGTATGCGCGATCTACTCGACGTTCCTCCAGCGGGCCTACGACCAGATCGTCCACGACGTGTGCCTGCAGAGCCTCAACGTGGTATTCGCGATGGACCGGGCCGGACTCGTGGGCGACGACGGCCCCACCCACCACGGGGCGTTCGACATCGCCTACCTGCGCTGCCTGCCGAACATGGTGCTGATGGCGCCTCGCGACGAGGCGATGCTGCACCACATGCTGCGCACCGCGCTC
>VAXS01000037.1 GCA_005883255.1 Actinomycetota bacterium
CCCGCCACGAGCTCGAGCTGTCGCCCTTCCGCATCGGCCGGACGCCGATCACCAACGGCACCTGGAGCCACTTCGCCGAGGGCGGCGGCTACGAGCGCCGGGAGTGGTGGACCGACGAGGCCTGGCACTGGAAGGAGGAGTACGACATCACGCACCCCCGCAACTGGACGGACGGCGGGCGCGAGTGGCGAATCGGAGCCTCGGAGCCCATCGACCCCGACAAGCCCGTCGTCCACGTCTCCTGGTTCGAGGCCGACGCCTTCGCCAGGGCCCACGGGCTCCGCCTCCCCACCGAGGCGGAGTGGGAGCGGGCGGCGACCTGGGACCAGGAGACGGGAACCGCGCGGCGCTACCCCTGGGGCGACGAGGCGCCCACGCGCCGGCACGCCAACCTCGACCGGCGCGCCTTCGGCCCCGCCCGGGCCGGCGCGTATCCGCGGGGCGCGGCCCCCAGCGGCTGCCTGGGGATGCTGGGCGACGTATGGGAGTGGACGGCCAGCGAGTTTCGGGGCTACCCCGGCTTCGTGGCCCGCCCCTATCGCGAGTACTCCGAGGTGTTCTTCGGGCCCGACTACCGGGTCCTGCGGGGCGGGTCGTGGGCCACCAGCGCCCGCGTGGCCACCCCCACGTTCCGGAACTGGGACTTCCCGGCGCGGCGGCAGATCTTCTCGGGCGTGCGGGTGGCGGCGGACGCATGAACCCGGTGATCGACGTTCACGTGGGAGCCGGCGCCGAGCGGCGGCTGGCCGAAGACGTGTTCGACGGGCTGACCAAGCCGTTCAAGGAGATCCCGCCCAAGCACTTCTACGACTCCCGGGGCTCGGAGCTGTTCGAGCGCATCTGCGAGCTGCCCGAGTACTACCCGACGCGCGCCGAGCGGTCGATCCTCGCCGACCGCGCCGGGGAGATCGTGGCCGCCGCGGGCGACCCGGTCGAGCTGGTAGAGCTCGGCTCCGGCTCCACGCTGAAGGCGCGCATGCTGCTGGACGCGATGGGCGAGCCGGAGCGCTACGTCCCGGTGGACGTGTCCGAGCGGGTGGTGCGGGAGGCGGCGCACGAGCTGGCCGACGAGTACCCCGGGCTCGAGGTGCACGGGGTGGTCGGGGACTTCGAGCGCCATCTCGGCGAGGTGCCAGCGGCGAACGGCGGAGGGCGGCTGGTGGCGCTGCTGGGCGGGACGATCGGCAACTTCCCCCCCGGCACGCGCCGGCGGCTCCTGCGCGACGTGGCGGGACTGCTGGGGCCCGAGGACCGCTTCCTGCTGGGCACGGACCTGGTCAAGGACCCGGCGGTGATCGAGGCCGCCTACAACGACCCGGGCGGGATCACGGCCGAGTTCAATCGCAACCTCCTGCGCGTGATCAACCGCGAGCTCGACGCCGACTTCGAGCCCGACGCGTTCCAGCACGTGGCGTTCTTCGATCGCGACCGCGAGTGGATCGAGATGCGCCTGCGCGCCACGCGGCCCTGCCGCGTGCGCGTGGCCGCGTTGGGCCTCGACGTGCAGTTCGCCGCCGGGGAGGAGCTGCGGACCGAGATCAGCGCGAAGTTCACCCGCCGGCGCCTGGCGGCCGACTTCGCCGCCGCCGGGCTGGAGCTCGCGACCCTGTGGACCGACCCGGACGGGCTGTTCGCGGTCTCGCTGGCCGCGCCCGCGCGACGCTAGGCGGCTAGGCTCTCCGCCGCATGCGGATCGAGGGCAGCGCAGCGCTGGTGGCGGGCGGCGCGTCGGGGCTGGGCGAGGCGACCGTCCGCCGGCTCCACGAGCGCGGCGCCACCGTGACCATCGCCGACGTCAACGAGGAGCGCGGCCAGGCCCTGGCCCAGGAGCTGGGCCAGGACGCCGGCTTCGTGAAGGCCGACGTGACGAGCGAGGACGAGGTGAGCGCCGCCGTGGACGCGGCCGCGGCCAGCGCCGAGGACGGGCTGCGGATCAGCGTCTCCTGCGCGGGGGTGGGCTGGGCGGAGAAGGTCGCCGGCAAGCGCGGCCCGCACCAGCTCGTGCCCTTCGAGACCTTGGTCCGGATCAACCTCATCGGGACGTTCAACGTGCTGCGGTTCGCGGCCGCCACGATGCTGGGGAACGAACCCTTGGACGACGACGAGCGCGGGGTGTGCCTGAACACCGCCTCGATCGCCGCCTTCGACGGCCAGATCAGCCAGATCGCCTACTCGGCGTCCAAGGGCGGGGTGGTGGGGATGACCCTTCCGGCGGCCCGCGACCTGGCGGCCGGCGGGATCCGGGTGGCCACCATCGCCCCCGGGCTCTTCGACACCCCGCTGCTGGCGGCGCTGCCCCAGGAGCAGCGGGACGCGCTGGGCGCCCAGGTCCCGTTCCCCGCCCGGCTGGGCCTGGCCGGCGAGTACGCCGCCCTGGCCGAGCACCTGGTGGAGAACCGGATGATCAACGGCGAGGTCATCCGCCTCGACGGCGCCCTGCGGATGCCGCCCCGGTAGCCGGCGGGCATGCCGCCGTGCCGGGCCGGTCGGTAGCTTTCTCCGCCTATGACCCCCTTCGAGCAGTTCGCCATCGGCTTCGACCAGCGCGACCGCGCCCGCCTCCACGAGCTCTGGGACCAGGTGCTCGACTCCCACCGCTGGACCGAGTCCCGGATGGTGGACCGGTTCGAGCGGCTGTGGGGCGGCTGGAACCGGCTGGGCTCCGTCGCCTTCTCGAGCTGGTCGGGGGCGGCGCTGGCCGCGCTCGAGTACGCCGGCGTGCGGGGCGGGACCGTGCTGTGCCCCTCCAACACGTTCATGGCCACGCCGCTGTCCGTCCTGCAGGCGGGGGCCGAGGTGGCCTTCGTGGACTGCAACCGCGACGACCTGTGCATGTCGTTCGCCGACCTGGAGCGGGCGGTGGCGGAGCATCGCCCGCGCGCGGTGTGGCTGGTGCACATCGGCGGCCACATCGCCTTCGAGGTGGAGGCGATCGCCGAGCTGTGCCGGGCCGAGGGGATCTTCCTGCTGGAGGACTGCGCCCACGCCCACGGCGCGGACTGGCGCGGGCGCCGGCCGGGCGGCTGGGGCGACGCCGGGGTCTGGTCGTTCTACGCCACCAAGACGATCTCCACGGGCGAGGGCGGCATGCTCTCCTCGCGGCACGAGGAGCTGCTCGACTTCGCCCGCGGCTTTCGCAACTACGGCAAGCCCGACCACGGCGTGGATGGGCTCAGCCTGCGGATGAGCGAGTTCACGGCCGCGCTGGGCGTGGTGGGCGTGGAGCGGCTGGAGCAGATAGTGGCCTGGAAGAACCGGGTGGCGCGCCAGCGGCTGGATCCGGTCCATCCGGCCCGGGTGGAGCTGCCCGAGGGCATGACCTCGGGCCTTGACGAACACCGCGGGTCTAGGATACGAGCCCTTGCGGGCGATCGTGACAGGGGGCGCGGGCTTCATCGGCTCGCACGTGGTCGACGCGCTCCTGGCGCGCGAGGTGGACGTGCGGCTGGTCGACCGCCACGAGTCCCGCTATCACCCCAACGGCCGGACGGCCACCGTGCTCACCGACCTGCGCGAGGCGGACGCGGTGCGGGCCGCCATGGACGGCTGCGACGCCGTGGTCCACCTGGCGGCGGCGGCCGACGTCGGGCAGGTGGTGGCCGACCCGCGGGCGTCCGAGGACGTCAACACCCGCGGGACGCTCAACGTCCTGGAGGCCGCCCGGGACGCCGGGGTGGGCCGGGTGCTCTACGCCAGCACGATCTGGGTGTACGGCGAGCAGGCCGACGGCGTGGTGGACGAGGACTCGTTCGTCGGCATCCCCCGCCACTTCTACACGGCGACCAAGCTGGCCGGGGAGATGTACGCCCGCTCGCTGAGCGAGCTCTACGGCTTCGAGCACACGATCCTGCGCTTCGGGATCCCCTACGGCCCGCGCGCCCGCGAGGCCGCCGTGCTGCCCACGTTCGTGCGCCGGGCCCACGCGGGCCAGCCGATCACGATCGCCGGCGGCGGCGTGCAGTCGCGGCGCTTCGTCTACGTCGAGGACCTGGCGGACGGGGTGGCGCGGGCGCTTGCGCCGGTGGCCGCGAACCGCACGTACAACCTGGTCTCCGAGCAGGACGTCACGGTCCTGGAGCTGGCCGAGGTGGTGCGGGAGCTGGTGGCGCCTGTGGAGCTGATCCACGTGGACGGCCGGGCGGCCGACTTCCAGGGCGCGATCGTCTCCGGCGAGCGGGCGGCGCGCGAGCTGGGCTGGCGCGCGCGCACGCCCTTCCGCGAGGGCGCGCGACGCTATGTCGAGTGGTTCCTGGCCACCCAGGGCCCGGCGAACGGCAACGGCGCGCCGGCGGCGCTGGGCGACGCGGAGCCCGGGCTCGCCACGCCCTGAGCCGTGACCGTAGCGGAGCTGGTGGGCGGCATGGGGCTCGCCGGAGCCGCCGCCGCCTGCTTCGAGAGCGGCTACGTGCTCCAGGCCTACGAGGCGCGCCGGGCGCCGACGGACCGGGCCCTGCGGGCCTCGCTGTTCGCCTATCTCGTTCGCCGGCGGCGCTGGCTGGTGGCCGCCGGGCTGCTGGCGCTGGGCTGGCCGCTGCAGGTCGGGGCGCTGCGGCTGGCGCCGCTCACCGTCGTCCAGCCCACGCTCTCGCTGGGGTTGCTGCTGCTGCTGGCGTTCGCCGCCCGGTGGCTGCACGAGCGGGTGGGCGTCCGCGAGATCGCGGGCGTGCTGGGGATCGCCGCCGGCACCGCGGTGATCGCCTGGGGCTCGCCCGAGCACACCGACTCCCACGGCGACGCGGTCCAGCTGGCGCTCGCCCTGGCGCCGCTGGGAGCGCTCACGCTGGCGCCGTACGTGGCGGCGGCGGTGGCGCACCTGCGAGGACGTAGCGGCGCGGCGTCCGCCGGGCAGCTGGGCGGCGCAGCGCCGGCCGGCGCGGCGCGGCGCGGGAGCGGCTTCCTCGGCGGCTGGCTGCTCCTGCTCTCCGCCGGGGCGGCGGACGCCTGGTCCGCGCTGGCCACCAAGATCGTCTCGGACGAGATCGGCGGCGGCCGGTGGGGGTTCGCCCTGGCGTGGGCGGTGGGCGCGGGCGCGATGTTCGGGCTCGGACTGCTGAGCGAGATGACCGCGCTCCAGCGCCTCCCGGCCACCCGCGTCGGTCCCACCGTCCTGGCCATGCAGGTGGGCGTGCCGGTGGCGCTGGCGCCGCTGGCGCTGGGGGAGTCGTGGAGCGGGACGCCGCTGGGCGGCGCGGCGATCGCCCTGGGGCTCGTGGCCGTGGTGGCCGGGGTGGCGGTCCTCTCGAGCTCCCGCCCCGTGAGCCGCCTCAACCAGGGGGACCCGTCCCCGGCGGACCCGGCGGCCGAGGCCGAGCTGACGGCGCCCCGCTTCAGCTGACTACGCCCGCGCGGCCAGGCTCTCGCGGCCGGCCGCGGTGAGCTCGAGCACGACCTGGGAGGCGGCCGGCAAGCGCGCGAACTCCTCGACGCGGACCACCCGGGGCGCGGCCAGCGCGCGGGCGATCGCGGCCCGCAGCTCCGGCTCCGAGGCCACGACGTCGGCCAGGCCGAAGCGGCGGAAGGCGCGGTTGTTGAGCCGCACGTGGCCCACCCCCCAGCCGTAGGAGATCGGGCGGCAGCCCAGCATCCAGGCCTCCAGCACCGTGAGCCCGGCGGTCGAGTGCACCAGCACGTCCGCGGCCGCCATCACGTCCACCATGCGCTCGACGAAGCCCAGGATCCGCGCCCGCCGCTCGCCGGCCAGCTCGCCCTGGAGGCTGGCGCGCAGCGCGTCGTTGCGCCCGCACAGGCAGAGCACGGCGCCCACGCCGGGCACCTCGAGCGCGGCGCGCACCGCGCCCACCAGGTCGCCCACGCCCCATCCGCCCCCGGACACGGCGACGACGCCCCCGGCGCCCGGCAGGCCCAGCGCGCGGCGCGCCTCCTCGGGCGACGGCGGGTCGAGGAATGCCGGGTCGGTGAGGCCGTGGACGGGCACGATCCGCGTCGCCGGGCCGGCGATCCGCCGCACCTCGTCCCCGGACTCCGGATGCGTGAGCAGGTGGACGTCGATCCCGCGGCTGGCCCAGTAGCGCAGCGCCGCCAGGTCGGTGATCGCGGACACGGTCGGCATCTCCAGGCGCCCCGCCCGGCGCAGCCGCGCCAGCCCCTCCGTCACCGCCGGATGCGTGGAGACCACCACGTCGGGCCGGCGCTCGCGGACGAAGCGCTCCAGCCGCCCCCCGCTCACCCGGTGCATCAGCCACTGCCCCAGCGCGCGAGTGGGCGCCAGGCGGGCGAACACCAGGTACTGGAGGTCGAAGACCCAGTGCATCCGGTCCAGGCCGAAGGTGGCGCGCATCCCGCCCTCGCCCACCGCGGTCATCGCCCGGCCCATGGCCGCGAGCCCGTCGGCGACCTCCACCTCGGCGCCCGGCGCCCGGTGGCGCAGCTCGGTGGCCAGCACGCGCGCCGGCAGCTCGTGCCCTTCGCCCACCCCGGCCGAGAGGATCAGAACCCGGGGACCCCTCATGGCAGCGTGGTGGTCTCCAGGCCCCGGGCCTCCAGGGCGGCCAGCACGCGGGGCACCGCCTGGGCCGTCTGGCGCCAGGACCCGGGCGCGCTGTAGTGGTCGGCGTCGTGGAGCAGGAGGACGTCGCGGGCGGCCACTCCGTCCGTCAGCCGCCGCGCGATCCCGGCCGCCGTGGCCGCGCGCGACCAGTCGCGTCCCCACCGCCGCCACAGGAACGTCCGCCACGTCCGCCGCCGCGCGGCCGCCACCCCGGCGGCGGTGAGGATCCCGAACGGCGGGCGATACAGCACCGGCTCCACGCCGGTGGCGGCGGCGATCGCCTCCTCGGCC
>VAXS01000094.1 GCA_005883255.1 Actinomycetota bacterium
AGCAGCGCGTAGGCGCCGCCCTTGCGCTGCAGCGCGATCGGCCACAGGTCCCCGGCCACGAACAGGTCCTCGGGCTCGGCGGGGGCCACGAACCAGGCCTCCTCCTCGAGCTCGGACTCCAGCTGGCCGGGCCCCCAGCCGGCGTAGCCGGCGAACACCCGCAGGCGACCGACGGAGCCGTCGATCCGCTCCGGGTCGAGGACCCCCACCGGCCCCAGCACCATGCTGGCGGCCCGGGTCGGGTCGTCGAACTCCGCCAGCGCCACCACCGACTGCGGGGAGACCGGCCCACCCCGGTAGACCAGGTCGTCGTCGCCCACCTCCTCGGCCAGCGCCGGCACCGCGTCGGCCACGTCCAGCTCCGAGGGGCGGTTGAGGACTACCCCCATTGCGCCCTCCTCCCCGTGGCCCAGCACCAGGACCACCGCCCGCTGGAAGTAGTCGGTGAGCGTGGGAGAGGCGATCAGCAGCTGTCCGACCAGCGACTCCATCCCGGGCATTCTGGCGGCAGGTTGCCGGCGGCGGAGCGCTGGGGAAGAATGACGCGGTGCGCCGGCGCCTCCTCCTGTCGACCGCGCTGGCGATCGTCGGCCTGTGCGCCGGAGCGAGCTCGGCCCCGGCGGCGTTCCAGTCCTGCGGCCGCGACCTGCGGTGCGGGCACGTGGTCGTCCCGCTCGACCGCTCGGGGAGCGTCCCTGGGGGCATCAGCCTCCTGGTGGAGCGCATCCTGCCCCGGGGCACCGCCTCGCGCCAGCCGCCGCTCCTGGCGCTCTCCGGCGGGCCCGGCCAGGCGTCGGTGTCCGCCCGCGACGACTTCGCGGCCCTGCTGGCGCCGGTGCTCGACCGCCGGGAGCTGGTCGTCTTCGACCAGCGCGGGACGGGCAGCTCCGGCGTGCTGCGCTGCCCGGAGCTGGAGCGGGCCTCCAGCTCCAACCAGCCGGGCCCGGCGGCGCAGTGCGCGCAGGAGCTGGGTCCCGCCCGCGCCTTCTACACCACGCGCGACTCGGTGGCGGACATCGAGGCCGTGCGCCAAGCGCTGGGGGTGGACCGCATCTCGCTCTACGCCGTCTCGTACGGGACGAAGGTGGCGCTGGCCTACGCCACGGCGTACCCCGGCCACGTCGACAGGCTGATCCTGGACTCGACGGTGCCGCTGACGGGGCCGGACCCGTTCGCCCTGTCCACCTTCGCGGCCCTGCCCCGGGTGATGAGCGCGGTGTGCGGCGCCCGCGCCTGCGCCGGCATCACCACCGACTTTCGGGGTGACGTGGCGGCGCTGACCGCGCGCCTGCGCCGCCAGCCGCTGGCCGGGACCGTGTTCGGCGGCCGCGGCCAGCGCATCCACGTGCGCCTGGACGAGACCGGCCTGCTCGACCTGCTGGTGGCCGGCGACCTGGACCAGACGCTGATGGGCGCCGCGCCGGCCGCGGTGGCGGCCGCCCGCCACGGCGACGCCCAGCCGCTGCTGCGGCTGGCCCGCCGCGCCAGCCAGGTGGAGAATCCCGGCGACCCCCGCCAGCTCAGCATCGGGCTGTTCGCGGCCACGATCTGCGAGGAGTCGCCGTTTCCCTGGCCGCGCACCGCGGGCCACGACGAGCGCCTGGCCGACGCGCAGGCCGCGCTCGGCGCGGTGCCGGAGGAGTCGCTGCTCCCGTTCGACCGGGCCACCGCCCTGGCCGACTCGGCCGCGCAGCTGTGCCTGGACTGGCCCGCGGCCCCCAACGCCCCCGCGCTGGCCACCAGCCCGCCGCCGCCGGTGCCGACGCTCATCTACTCGGGCACGCGCGACACCCGCACCCCGATCGGCGACGCGGGCGCCGTGGCCAGCGGGCTGCCGAACGTGCGGCTGCTGACGGTGACCGGGGTCGGGCATTCGGTCCTGGGATCGAGCCTCAGCGACTGTCCGCTCCAGCAGCTCGGCCGCTTCTTCGCCGGCCGGACGGTGGCCTCGCGCTGCAACGGGCTGGCCACCCACGACGCGTTCCTGCAGTCGATCGCGCAGCTGTTCTCGCCGAGCCTGTATCCCGTCCCGCCGAGCTCGATCAACCAGCTGGTGCCCGCACACGGGGTGCGCGGTCGCCGCGGCCGAACGGCCACCGCCGCCCTCCTCACGTTCATCGACGCCTTCCCCACCGTGCTCTCCACCGTGCTGCTCCAGGACCCGGCCGTGCTCACGGGCGGCGCCGCGAGCGTGGGGGGCCTGCGCGGCGGCCACTACACGCTGCGCGGCGACCAGCTGCGGCTGGATCGCGTCGTGTACGTCCCGGGCGTGGTGGTCTCCGGCGTGATCCGGTTCGTCGGGGCCACGGGGATCGACGCGCACTTCCGGATCACGGGGCGCGCCGCCGTCCCCGGGACCGTGTCGATCGACGAGCGCCTGGCCATGCGCGGGAACCTGGGGGGCAAGACCTTCTCGGTCGCGCCGCCCGGCCGGCTGGCGCGCGCCGGGGGCGCGTCGTGGTCACGGGCACCGCTGGTCGCGGCCAATGCACTGCGTCGCCCGGTGCGGCTGGCCGGGCTGCTCGCGCGCCTGCGCGCGCGCTCGACTTGGTAGCGGCGACTAGGCGCGCACCTTGAAGCGCGCGGCGTGGTCCTGGTTGTCGACCAGCAGGCTCTTGGTCAGGTCGACCACGTTCGCCACCCGCTCGTCAGCGAGCCGGTAGAAGACCCGCTTGCCCCGACGCTCGGCGCTGACGAACCCGCACCAGCGCAGCGCCGCGAGGTGGTTGGAGACCTTGGGCTGCGGCTGCTCGAGCGCCGCCACCAGCTCGCCCACGGAGCGCTCCTCGTGGCGCAGCAACGTCAGGATTCGCAGCCGGGTGGGATCGCCGAAGCCGCGGAAGTACTTCGCCAACAGGTCCACGTCCGTCGCGTGGGGCGACAGGCGAAAGGGTCCGTCCAACCTCGTGCTCACCCCGACTCCACCGTTCATTCCGTTGAACAACGCTACCACCCGGGCGTGGTCCCCGTGGTGATTTCAGCCTGTGAGATGATCGGCGCGCGGTGGTCTTCCGGCAATTCATCCACGACGACCTGGGCTGCGCGTCCTATCTGATCGGCGACGAGAACGCGGGCGTGGCCGCCGTCGTGGACCCGCGCCTGGCCATCGAGGAGTACCTCCAGCTCGCGCGCTACGTCGGCGTTCAGATCGAGCACGTGTTGGAAACCCACACGCACGCCGACCACGTCTCCGGTCACGGACGGCTGCGCGCC
>VAXS01000203.1 GCA_005883255.1 Actinomycetota bacterium
TACGATCCCCCAAGCCATGGATACGGCTTCAGACGGCTCCGCACGGGCGATTCGCCGCGTAGGCGAGGCCCTCGCGGGCCGGTATGCCGAGATCGGACAGGCGGTCGCCGCTCGGATCGTCGACGAGATCCCGGGCTACCGGGACGCGGCGCCGGAGCTGATCAAGGACCTCCGTGCCGGCGCGACGGCGACCACGGAGGTGCTGGCACGAACATTCGCCCAGGGATCGACCTTACGCCGTGAGGACCTCGGCTTCGTGCGCGACCTGGCGGCGCGGCGCGTGCACCAGGGCGTCAGCCTCGAGGTCTTCATCCACGCCTACCGCGTGGCGCTGCTCGCTTACTGGGACGCCTGCGCCGATGAAGCCTCACGCCTGGGGATCTCCCGAGAAGCCGGCTTCGCGCTCGCCCGCTCGGCGATCGACGGGATCGACACCATCACCACCCAGGCCGCCGAGGCGTACCTGCGCGAGGAGACCCGGCTCAGAACGCAGAGCGGTCGAGCGGCTCGAGACCTGGTCGAGCGCCTCATCGACGGCCAGCCGATCGACCCCGGCCGCCGCCACCCCGCCGCCCCCGGGCTGGACCCCACCGGACAGCTCCTCACCGTGGTCGGCAGGGTCGAGCAGACGACGCTCCCGATCGGCGACGCGCTCCAGCTCGCCAGGGACGCGCTCGAGCAGAGCCCGTCGCTCGCGACGATCCGCCACGGAGAGCTCGTCGTGATCTTCGCCGGAACCTCGCCGCGCGCCAGAATCGCCAGCCTGCGCGCCGCCCGCCAACGCACGATCGAGGAACACAACATCGACGTCCGCTACGGCGTCAGCGTCCCGTCTGGAGGCTTCGCAAGCGTCCAGCAGGCCTACCGCGAAGCAGCGCTGGCGCTGTCCTACACCTCGCCGGGCCGGCCGATCGTCGCGCTCGACGAACTGTCGGCGCTCGAATGCGCACTGATCGGCGCGACCGCCGCCACCAAGGCCATAATCGCCTCCAAGGGCAGCAACCTGCGGGCGCTCTCGGACGACGATCTCGCGGCAGCGGTCGAAACGATCCGCGCCTTCGCCACCGCCGACCTCAACGTCGCCAAATCCGCCGAACAGATGCACGTCCACGCCAACACCGTGCGCTACCGACTGCAACAGATCGCCACCAAGACCGGTCACGACCCACGTACCTTCGCGGGCCTCGTCGACCTGATCTGCATCCTCGAGACGGCCGACAGGCGGTGACCAACGAGGAGGCGCACCGGCTGGCGCGCGAGAAGGGGGTCTCGCGGCCGCTGTACGCGGTGGTGCGGGCGCTGGCCGTGGCGTTCATGCGGGTCTGGTTTCGCCTGCGGATCTCGGGCGCCGAGCACATCCCCGCCGGTGCGGCTCGGGGCGTTCCCGGTGCGCCGGGGCGAGGCCGACGCCGAGGCGCTGGAGACGGCCCGGACGATCCTGCGCCAGGGCGGCGTCCTGGCGTTGTTCCCCGAGGGGACGCGCATCCGCGACGCCGAGCACCTGGGCTCCCCCCGCCGGGGCCTGGGGCGCCTGGCGCTGGAGACGGGCGCGCCGGTGGTCCCGGCGGCGATCACGGGAAGCGAGCACCTGTTCCTGGGCCCGTTCCCCAAGCCCAAGCGGGTGCAGCTGGCCTTCGCCGAGCCCATCCCCGCGAGCCATCTCCCGGCCACGCCGGAGGCGGCCGGCGAGCTGGTGGAGGGACAGGTGTGGCCGCGCGTCGAGGGCGAGTTCCGGCGGCTGCGCGCCCGCCCGGGCCTGATCGCGCTGGGGCTGGCGGCGCTGGGCGTGGGCGGGGCCGAGGCCTACCGCCGTCGCTCCGCCCGCCGCCGACGCGCCGCCCGCCGTCCCAGGCTGCGCCTGCCGGGGCGCTGATCGCGGGCCCTCAGCGGATCCCGACGCGGATGGTGGCGCGGATCCCTTGGCGGTCGGCGATCGCGAACCCGACCGCCTCGTCGAGCGATCCCAGCTGGATCCCGAACGTGCTGGCCAGGGTCGGACCGAGCGTGGCCAGGTCGGCGCGGACCGTCAGCGCGCCGTGCGTCCCGGCCAGTACGACCGTGGGCTCGCCGGCCGTCGCGCGCGCCTGACGCGCGCTGGGCGCCGCCACCAGCGTGCCGCCGATCACGCCGACCACCAGGCGCCGCGCGCGGACGAGCGCGCCGGCGGGCGACCGCGTGCCTCTCAGCAGCGCGCCCGCGAACCGCGCGCTGGGCGCGCCGTCGTGCAGGCCGACGACCACCTGGTCCTCGCGCACCGGGATCCGCGCGGCCGCGTAGCCGCCGGCCAGCGGCAGCTGGTCCAGGCGCACTCGGCCGGAAGCGGTTCGCACCACCGCGCGCGCCTCGATCACCCGCTGCTTGAGCTTCACCGCCAGCCCGTACGACCGCAGGGCCCGAAACCACGGGACGTTCCCCCCCACGCCTCCAGCCAGCGTCCGCAGGCTCCCGTACACCCGCAGGAACGGATGCGTGGGCAGCGACGGGAGCGCCCGCCTCAGCAGCGTCTCGGTCAGCCTCCCGCCTCGGCGCCGCCCGGCGAGCGCACGGCGCAGCACCCGGGCGCTGCCCGCTGCCACGAGCACGTCGCGATCCACCGCCAGCAGCGCCGGGCGGCCCCGCGGAGCCGGAGCCAGGCGCCGACCCACGACCAGGGGCGGTCGGTAGAGCCGGGCTCCGTCCGCCGAGCCCGCCGCCACGAACCCCAGCGCCCGCAGGACCCGGGGCAGCCGCCCCGCGTCCCGCACCTGCAGCGCAGCCACCACCGGCCGCCCGGGCCCGGCCCCGGGGACCAGCCCGATGACCAGCGGGTTGCCCAGCAGCGCCTTGAGGTCGTCGCCGAATGACAGGCCGGTGCGATCCGCGGTCTCGTGCAGCAGCGTCCGCACGCTCGCGTGCACCACCAGCGGCGCGATCTGGCCGTTGAACGTGTGCCACTGGACGTCGTCGAGGTCGGTGGTGACCACGGCCACCGCCGGCGTGGTCGCGGGGAAGTAGGAGAGCGAGCGGTCGAGGTTCCCGCTCGGACCGCCGCCGCAGCCGGCGAGCGCCAGCCCCGCGGCGCAGGCCGCCGCCGCCAGCGCGCGGGCGCGCATCAGGCGGCGCGATCGCCCAGCCAGCCCTCGGCCCGCAGCGTCTCCCGCAGGCCCTGCTCGAGCGGGCGCGGCGCGTAGCCGAGCTCGCGGACCGCCTTGTCGTGCCCGGCCCAGTAGGTGACGCCGTCCGAGGAGCGGATCAGCTCGTTGAGGTTGGGCGGGAAGCCCAGCAGCGGCCCGATCACCGGGCCCAGCGGCGCGGCCGCCTTCAGGACGCCCACCGGCATCGTCCGGCGCGGCGGCCGGCGATCGAGGATGCGCGCCTCGGTCTCGATCAGGCCGCGCATCGTGGTGATCTCGCCCCCCAGCACGTACGCCTGCCCCACCTGGCCCCGGTCCAGCGCCAGCAGGATCCCCTGGGCGACGTCGTCGCGATGGACCATGTTGAAGCCCAGCTCCGGGAACGCGAGCGCCGGCAGCCGGCCCTTGGCGAAGCGCTCGACCACGTCGCCCAGGGCCGAGTGGTCGCCGGGCCCGTACACGCCGCCGGGCTGCACGATCACGCAGGGCAGCCGCTCCTGGTCGATCAGCCGCCGGGCGACCCGGTGCGCGAGCACCTTGGTCTCCTCGTAGTAGGAGCCGTAGTCGCCGCGGTGCTCGGCGCTCTCGTCCACCACCTCGCCGCCGGTGTTTCCGAACACCGCCACCGTGGAGACGTAGACCACGCGCGGCGTGCCCACCTCCAGCGCGGCGCGCAGCACGTTCTCGGTGCCCTCGACGTTGGCCGCGTAGATCTGCGCGTGCTCGGAGCGCTTGACCCCCACCTCGTACACCGCGGCGCCGTGGATCGCGGCGTCACAGCCGCCCAGCGCGTCGGCGATCCGCTCGCGGTCGGCCACGTCCCCCACGGCCAGGTCCACGCCGATCGACTCCAGGTCGGTGGCCCGCTCGCGGCTGCGGACCAGCGCCCGCACGTCCTCGCCCCGGTCGCGGAGCGCGCGCGCCACCGCGCCGCCGATGAAGCCCGTGGCCCCGGTCAGGAAGACCCGCATCCGGCGCCGACCCTACCGGCTCGCGGCCAGTTCCGCGACGACCCGGGAGAGCTGCCCGCCCTGCCAGGCCAGCGGCGAGCGGCCGGGTTCCTCGCTGACCAGGCGGGCCCCCCGCAGGCCCCGGGCGTAGGCCTCGGCCACCGCGTACGGGTGCCCGGGATCGGCCTCGTCGCGGCTGGCCACCACCACGGTGGGCGCGGCGATGGCGCCCAGCTCGTCCCAGGTCGCGAACGGGCGCGACCGGGGCACGGCCTGCAGCGCGTCGGCCACGGCCGCCGGGTGCTCGTGCTGGGAGAGCCGCTGGCGCAGGACCGTCATCACGGTCTCGCGCCAGCGCTCGGGCACCTCCGGCTCGCCATAGGCGGCCAGGAAGCCGTCCACTCCGCCGGAGCGCAGGCCGGCGGCCAGTGCGTCCCAGCGGGCCAGCGCGGCGGGGTCTCCCGGGGCGGCGGGGTCGTAGGCCGGCGTGATCAGCGCGGCGGCGAGCACGCGGCCGGGGTGGTCGAGGGCGAAGCGCACGACCGTGTGCGCCCCCATCGAGGCGCCCACCAGGACCGCGCGCTCGGCGCCCGCCGCATCGAGCACCCGCTGCAGGTCGCCCGCCAGGTCCGCGTACCCGTAGGCGGTGGGCGCGGGCGCCGGCGCCGAGCGCCCGTGCCCCCGGGCGTCGTAGGCCACCACCCGGTGCCCCGACCGCTCCAGGGCCCGCGAGCCCATGAGCACGTAGCGGCGCGTCGCCGTGAGGCCGTGCAGGAGGACGACCGGTATCCCCTCCCCCGCCTGCTCGGCGGAGAGCGCCCCGCCGTCGCCGCCGATCGTCAGCTCGCCCACCCGGCCAGGTCTAGCAGCCGGCCGCGGTTTCGTACCCTTGGGGACGTGGTCGTCGACGTGACCGAGCGCGACTTCGAGGCGCAGGTCCTCCAGCGCTCCCAGCAGCTCCCGGTGGTGGTGGACTTCTGGGCCGAGTGGTGCGCGCCCTGCCGCCAGCTGACCCCGGCGCTGGAGCGCGCCGCGGCCGAGCGCGAGGGCAAGGTGGTGCTGGCCAAGGTCGACACCGACGCCAATCCCTCGATCGCGCAGGCGTTCGGGATCCAGGGCATTCCAGCCGTGAAGGCGTTCCGGGACGGGCAGGTGGTCGCGGAGTTCGTGGGCGCCCAGCCTCCCCCGGCGGTCGAGCGCTTCTTCGACGGGCTGGTGCCCTCGGAGGCCGACGAGCTGGTGGCGGCCGGCGACGAGGCCTCCCTGCGCCGTGCGCTGGAGATCGAGCCGGGCAACGCCGCCGCGGCCCTGGCGCTGGCCCGCCTGCTGCTGCAGCGCGGCGAGCGGGACGAGGCGCTGGCGCTGGTTGAGCCGCTGGCCGGCGACTTCGCCGCCGAGGCGCTGGCGGCGCGGCTGCGCCTGGAGCGCGACGCCGAGCCCGGCGGGCCCGTGGCCGACGCGTTCGCCGCGCTGGACGCCGGCGACCGCAAGCGCGGGCTCGACCTACTGCTGGAGGCGATCGGCAGCGCCGACGGGGAGCGCGACGACCTGCGCCGCGCCGTGGTCGGGGTGCTCGACGAGCTCGGGGTGCAGGACCCGCTGGCCCGCGAGTATCGCCGCCGCCTGGCCGCGGCGCTCTACTGAGCGGCCGCGGCGCTCGCCGCCAGCTCGCGCACCAGCTCGGCGGAGCGCTCCGGCCGCTCCCACCAGAAGGCGTGGCCCACGCCCTCCAGGATCTCCAGGCGGGCGCCCGGGATCCGTTCCGCGATGTGCCGGGCGTTGTCCACGGGCAGCATCTGGTCCTCGGTCCCGTGGATGACCAGCGTGGGCGCCGAGATCTCCGCCAGGCGAGCGCTGGTGTCGTGGCCGGCCACCGCCTGCACCTGCAGCAGCAGGACGTCGAGCGACGCCGGCAGCTCGGCCGCGATCCGCTGGGTCAGCTCGAAGTTGCGCGGGTCGGCGGCGTAGTCGCGGGAGACGTTGTACTCGAAGCCGGCGCGCAGTCCCTCCTCGGTGCGACCGGTGAGGAAGAGCTCGCCCAGGTGCTGGATGACCTGGGGATCGGTCGTCGCCGAGCCCTCGCCGCCGGCGTAGGTGCAGCCCAGCGTCAGCGTCCGCACCCGGTCGGGATGGCGCAGCGCCAGCTCCTGGGCCACCATGCCGCCCATCGAGATCCCCATGACGTGGGCGGAGTCGATCTCCAGCGCGTCCAGCAGGCCCGCCGCGTCCTCGGCCAGGTCCACGATCGTGAACGGCTCGGTGGCGCGGGCCGAGTGGCCGATCCCCCGGTGGTCGTAGGCGATCAGCTCGAAGTCGTCCTCCAGCAGGCCCAGGAACTCGTCCCCCCAGTGCAGGTGGTTCGCGCTCAGGCCCTGGATGAGCAGGAACGGCTCCCCGCTTCCCCGCCGGATGTAATACAGCCGCTGCCCGTTGACCTCCTCGTGCGGCACGGCGCCGAACCGTACTAGACCGCCAGTCGCAGCTGCGAGGCGTCCAGCGCCGCGTCGAAGCCGGCCACGCGCACCCCGAGCAGGCGAACCGGGCGCGGCGGGTCGTAGGCCGCCAGCAGCTCCCGGGCCACCGCCGTGACGACCGCGACGTCGTTGACCGGGTCGTCGAGCGTCCGGGCGCGCGTCACGGTCGTCCAGTCGTCGAGGCGGACCTTGATCCCCACGGTCCGCCCCGCCAACTCGCGGCGCTGCAGGCGCCGGCACAGGTCGGCGCTCAGGCGCTCGATCACCCGCTGCTGCTCGGCCCGGTCGGCCAGGTCGCGGTCGAACGTGGTCTCGCTGGACTGGGACTTGGTCTCGCGGATCGGCGCGACCGCGCCGTCGTCCTCGAAGCGGGCGCGCGCCTGCAGGAACGCCGCCTGGCGCTGGCCGAAGGCCGTGCGCAGGTCCGTGGCCGGGCGATCGCGCAGCTGCCCGATGGCGGCGATGCCCATCCCCTCCAGGCGCTCGGCGGTCTTGGGCCCGATGCCGGGCAGCAGCCGCGGCGAGGCCGCCGCGAAGCGCTGACACGCCATCTCCCGGCTCAGCGCCACCAGCCCCCCGGGCTTCTCGCAGTCCGAGGCGATCTTGGCCACCAGCTTGTTGGGCCCGATGCCCACCGAGGCGCCCAGGCCGGTGCGCTCGCGCAGGTCGGCCATCAGCCGGCGCATGGCGGCCTTGGGCGCCACCAGGCCGCTGAGGTCCAGGTAGCCCTCGTCCAGGCCGGCCTGCTCCACCACCGCCACCGCGGCCCGCACCAGGTCCCATACGCGCCGCGAGGCCTCCCGGTAGACGGTGAAGTCCGGGGGCACCAGGATCGCCTGGGGACGGCCGTCGCAGCACCTCGACCGACACGTAGAACGCGTCCAGGTCGAGGTGCGCGACGACGCGGCGGTCCACCGTCCCGAGCCTACGCCCGGGACCGGCGGCGCTAGCCGACGGAGACCCACACGGTCCCGACGCCGCCGAACCCCAGCCGGCGGGCCACCGCGCCGCCCAGGTCGAACTCGCGGTCGCCCACGAACGGCCCGCGGTCGCGCACCGTCGCGGTGACCGTGCGGTGGCCGTAGTGGATGCGCACGCGGGTGCCGCAGGGCAGCGTGCGGTGGGCCACGACCAGCGAGTCGTAGCCGAGGGTGCCGCCGCAGGCCAGCGCGCCGCCGTAGAGGTCGTAGCGCGAGACCATCGCCGGCCGGTAGCCGCTCAGGCTGCCGATGCGCCGCACGGTGCGGGCGTTGGCCGCGTCGCCCGGGAACGCCAGGCGGGCGTAGCCGGTGCCGGTCCGAGCCACGCGGTAGCGGACCAGGAAGCGCCCGCGGGCGTCGGTCCGAGCCGCCGCCAGCGACCGCCAGCGACCATGACGTTGGCTCTCCAGGCGCACCAGACGCCCGGCGCCTCCGGGCCTGAGGGTCCCGGCCACGACCGCGGTGTGACCGGCCAGCACGTCCAGGCGCCGCCGGTTCGCGGCCAGCCGCGCGGACACCGCCACGGCCTGCTGGCCGCTGCGCGCCACGTTGGCGCCCCCGTCGGCGGCGCTCGCGCGCGGGGCGATCCCGTCGCCCACCGCCACCCGCAGCACGCCGGAGCGGGTGAGCGGCGCCCGGAGCACGTAGTGGCCGGCCGCGTCGGCGCTGCCCGTCTGCACCACGCGCCACCCGGCGCCCGCGGGCTGGTACTCCAGCGCCACGGCCCGCCCGGCGTTGACGGCGCCCACGTCGCCCCGCACCACGACAGTCTGGCCGTAGCGCAGCGACGAGTCGGCCACCCGGACGTCGGGGGCGTTCTGGGCCTGCGCGGCCGCCCCCAGCAGCGGGGCCGCCACGGTGGCCGAGATTCCGATTCCCAGCGTGCCCAGCAGCGCCATACGGGCGCGACGAGCACGCGACTTCCAGTGTCGCCTCACGAGTGAGGCTCACCTCCTTGCGGTTCGGGGCGCCTACGGGGTTAGCTGTCGGGCTCGCGGTCGCCTCGCGGCGCGTGCGCTACCGCCGCGCGCCACGCCCACGGGCGCGGCCCGGCGGATTCGCCCCTGCCCGGCCGCGATGGTTCATGCGGCCGGAGTTGGTTCCCCCGCTCGCCGCCGCGGTGCGGCGACGACTCGGCAGATCGAACAACAGTTCGGCACCGTGGCAGCTTGTGACAAGCTTGTGTGTGTCCGCGCTCACACAGCCACGGACGGCGTCCCGGCCAGCAGGGCGGCGCTCACCGCCGGCCCCACCACCTGGCGCAGGCCCGCCGGCAGGCCCTCGCGCGCGGCCAGCGAGCGCTCGATCAGCCGCTCGCAGATGGCCAGCAGCGGGCGCTCGGCGTCGTCCTCGGGCACCGCGCAGGCCAGCTGGGCGAGCACCAGCGACTCGAACGGGTCCGACCCGCCCATCGTCCGGGAGATCGCGCCGGTGAGGTGCTGCACGACCCGGGCGGCGTTGGGCGCCCCCACGCCGCGCGGCGGCCCGGGCGCCGGCCCCAGGTCGAGCGGATCGCCCCCGGCCAGGAGATGGTCGAGGTGGGAGCCGGCGATCTGGGCGATGACCTCGGGCGCCAGGCCCGCGGCCAGCCCGCAGCGCAGCAGGGCCAGCCCGTTGAAGATCGCGTGCCCGTAGGGCATGTCGCTGGCGTAGAGGATGTGCCCGGGCGGCACCAGCGCGAACAGCGCCTGCAGGTCGGCGACGTTCCACCAGGCCGTGTCGAAGAACAGGTTGGGGAGCTCGAGCGCCTCGCGCCAAATCCACGCCAGGTCGCTGATCCCCGCGTGGGCCAGGATCAGCCGGGCGCCGGGGTGGCGGCGCGCCAGGTCGGCGGTGTCCCGCCCCAGCGCCGGGATCCCGCGGCCGGCGTGGATCATGATCGGAGACCGGTGCTCGCCGGCCAGCTCCACGATCCCCTCCACGCCGTCGGAGTGCATCGAGAAGCGCTCGGCCCGGGGGTGCAGCTTGATGCCCACCGCGCCGGCCTCGAGGCAGCGCCGCGCCTCAGCGAGCGGGTCGTCGTGCGGGTTCAGCCGGCACAGCGCCCGCAGGCGGCCGCCCGAGGCGGCGGCGTCGGCGATCACCCGGTCGTTGGCCTCGCGGTAGCCGTCGGGCTCCATCGAGCTGAACACCAGCGCCCGGCGGTGACCGGCCGCGTCCAGGCCGGCCAGGATGTCCTGCGCAGAGGCCCGAAAGCCGTCCGGGTCGTTGAAGCCGATGTGGGTGTGGGCGTCGAACCACTCCGTCCCCGCCGCCAGCACCGACGCCTGGCGCCGGTACAGCTCGACCATGCTCGACTCGAACTCCTCCACTCCCGGCATCGCGCAGGCAGGCTATCCCCCTGCTTTGCACGCCGGTGCCGATGCGGGAGAATCGCGGGCGTGAGCAATCCCGACCGCCTGACCGGCCTCGACTCCTCCTTCCTGCACCTGGAGCGCGCCGGCGCGCACATGCACGTGGGGTCGTGCCTGGTGTTCGACGGGAGCGCCCCGGCCTACGACGACCTGCTGGAGCAGATCGAGCGCCGGCTGCACCTGGTGCCCCGCTACCGGCAGCGGCTGGCCTTCGTCCCCTTCGAGCAGGGGCGGCCGGTGTGGGTGGACGACCCGCACTTCAACGTCAGCTACCACGTGCGCAACACCGCGCTCCCCCGCCCCGGCAGCGATGAGCAGCTGCGCAGGCTGTGCGGACGGCTGTTCTCCCAGCAGCTGGACCGCGACAAGCCGCTGTGGGAGATCTCCCTCGTCAACCGCCTGGCGGGCGACCGGTTCGCGCTGATCGCCAAGACGCACCACGCCCTGGTGGACGGCATCTCGGGCGTGGACATCACCACGGTGCTGTTCGACACCGGCGCCGACGCGCCCCCGACGGCCCAGCCCGAGCCCTGGGTCCCCCGGCCACTGCCCAGTGACGCCGAGCTGTTGGCGGACGCGTTGCTCGAGCGCGCCACGGTGCCGGGCGAGGTGTTCCGGGGCATCCGGGCGCTCATGCGCGGGCCCCGGCACATCGTGGGCCGGGCGCTGGACGACCTGACGGCCGTGGCCTCGCTGGCGCGTGCCGGCGGGGCCGCGCCCCCCACGCCGCTCAACGTCCGGATCGGGCCGCACCGGCGGTTCACCTGGGTGGACGCCGACCTGCGGCAGTTCAAGGCGATCAAGGATGCGCTGGGCGGGACCGTCAACGACGTCGTGCTCAGCGCGGTGTCGCTGGCCCTCGGCCGCTTCCTGCGCCGGCGTGGCTACGACGTGGACGGGCTCGAGCTGCGGGCGATGGTGCCGGTGTCGGTGCGCGCCGAGGCCGAGCGCGGGGCGCTGGGCAACCGCGTGGCCACGATGTACGCGCCCCTGCCGGTCGGCGTCGAGGACCCGCTCGAGTGCTTCGAGATCGTCCACGAGGCGATGGGCCGGCTGAAGGAGTCCGGTCAGGCCGTGGGCGCCCAGGTGCTGACCGAGCTCACCGGCTTCGCCCCGCCCACGATCATGTCGCAGGCCGCCCGGCTGGCTGCCCGCCAGCGCTTCTTCAACCTGGTGGTGACGAACGTTCCCGGCCCCCAGTTCCCGCTGTACCTGATGGGGCGGCGGCTGCGGGCGATGTACCCGCAGGTCCCGCTCACCGCCGGGCAGGCGCTGGGCATCGCGATCATGAGCTACGACGGTCAGCTGCATTTCGGGCTGCTGGGCGACTTCGACGCGATGCCCGACGTCGAGGCGCTGGGGACGGACCTGCACGCCGCCATCGAGGAGCTGGGGCTGGCCGCGGGCGTGGCGCCGCCCCCGGGCGCCGACGAGGACCGCCCGCCGCTGGGCTTCGAGATGCCGCGCACGCGCGTCGGCGGCCGGGCGGCCCGGCCGCGGGCCGCGCGGTAGTGCATCCGGGCCGGGCGGGCGCGATCGTCCTGGCGGTGCTGGTGGGGCTGAGCGCCGTCGTGGGGCTGGCGCTGCTGCTGGGCGCCCACGATTCCGGCCGCGTGCGCGCCGGCGCGGCCGCCGGACCTGGCGCGCCGGTCCCGGGTGGAGCGCCGCCCGGACTCTCCCCGGCCCTGCGTCGCAGCCTGGCCCGGGGCGACGTGGCGCTGGCCTACGGGACGGCGCGGGCGCCGGCCGCCCTGCGCGCGCTCGCTGACGACGTCCAGGGCGGGCCGCCCGACCCGGCGCTGGCCGCCGCCGGCCAGGCCGTGCTCCTGGTCCGCCAGCCCGGCACGGCGGGGATCGTGGCGCTGGCCTGGCGGCGCCGTCTGGCCGCGCGCTCGCCGGCCGACCCGGCCCTACGGGCGTTCGCGGAGTACTGGCTGGGACGGGGCGATAATTAGGGGGTGCCCTCCGACGCGATGCTCCGGATCGCCCTGGCGCAGCTGAACGCCACCGTCGGCGACATCGCCGGCAACGAGGCCAAGGCCCGCGAGGCGTTGGCCCGCGCCCGCGAGGCCGGCGCCCAGCTCGTGGTCTTCCCCGAGCTGTTCATCACCGGCTACCCGCCCGAGGACCTGCTCCTCAAGGACCACTTCCTGCACGACGCCCGGGCGGCGGTGGACCGCCTGGCGGCCGAGTCCCGCGACCTGGTCGTGCTCATCGGCTTCCCCGAGCGCGACCTCGACGTCTACAACGCCGCCGGCCTGCTGGCGGGGGGCGAGCTGCGGGCCACCTACCGGAAGGTCTACCTCCCCAACTACGGCGTGTTCGACGAGGAGCGCTACTTCCAGGCGGGGACGCGCGGGGGCCTGGTCGAGCTGGGCGACGACGTCCGCCTGGGCCTGACCGTGTGCGAGGACGTGTGGGAGCCGGGCGCGCCGCTCTCCGACGAAGCGCTGGCCGGCGCGACCGTGGTGGTCAACCTGTCCGCTTCTCCCTACTACGCCGGCAAGGGCGCCGAGCGCGAGCGGATGCTCGTCCAGCGCGCCCGGGACTCGCTGGCCGCCGTCGTGTTCTGCAACCTGGTGGGCGGCCAGGACGAGCTGGTCTTCGACGGCCACTCGCTGGTCATCGACCACGACGGCGACGTGGTCGCCCGCGCCCCCCAGTTCGCCGAGGAGCTGCTGATCGCCGAGGTGGACCCGGAGGCGCCGTTCGCGGCCCGCCTGCGCGACGCCCGCCACCGTCCGGCCGCCCGGCGCGCGCAGCCCGACGTCGACACGCTGGCCCACGTGGAGCTGCCGGAGCGCCGGGGAGAGCCGCCGGCGCGCCGGGTGGCCCCGCTGCTGGGGCGCGAGGAGGAGGTCTACGCGGCTCTGGTCCTGGGACTGCGCGACTACGTGGAGAAGAACGGCTTCCAGCACGCGGTGCTGGGGATCTCCGGTGGCATCGACTCGGCGCTGGTGGCCTGCATCGCGGTGGACGCGCTGGGCCTGGAGCGGGTGAGCGTGGCGGTCATGCCCTCCCCGTACTCCTCGCCCGAGACCCAGGACGACGCCCGCCGGCTGGCCGAGAACCTCGGCGTGGAGCGCGTGGAGCTCGACATCGGGGCGGCGATGGAGGCCTACCAGCGGCTGCTGGACCCGGTCTTCGACGGCCGCGATCCCGACATCACCGAGGAGAACCTGCAGGCCCGCATCCGCGGCAACCTGCTGATGGCGCTCTCCAACAAGTTCGGCTGGCGGGTGCTGACCACCGGCAACAAGTCGGAGCTCTCCGTGGGCTACTCGACGCTCTACGGGGACACCGCGGGGGGCTTCGCGGTCATCAAGGACTGCCCGAAGACGCTGGTGTACGCGCTGGCCCGGCATCGCAACCAGTCCGGCGAGGGCCCTGGTCCGATCCCCGAGTCGATCCTCTCCCGCGCGCCCAGCGCCGAGCTGCGACCGGACCAGCGCGACGAGGACTCGCTCCCCCCCTACGAGCGCCTGGACCCGATCCTGGAGGCCTACGTCGAGCTGGACGCCGACCGCGACCAGCTGGTGGCCCACGGCCTCGACCCCGAGGAGGTCGAGCGGGCGATCGACCTGGTCGACCGCGCGGAGTACAAGCGCCGCCAGGCCCCACCGGGGATCAAGATCACCGCCCGCGCGTTCGGCCGCGACCGGCGCATGCCGATCACCAACCGCTACCGGGGCTGATCGGGGCGCGGCTCGCGCACGGCGATCGCCACGCGCGAGAGCGCGCACAGGCGCTCGTCGTCGTCGCTGAACTCCACGTCCCACACCCAGGTGGTGCGGCCCCGCTGGCGGGCGCGCGCCTCCGCGTGCACCGTGCCGCGGAGGATGGGGCGCAGGAAGCTGGTGTGGTTGGACATCCCCATGGCCACGCGTCCCTCGTCGCGCACCGCCAGGTAGGTGGCCAGCGAGGCCAGCGCCTCGGCCATCGCCGCGTAAACGCCGCCGTGGAGCAGTCCCGCGCCCTGCTTGTGGCGGTCCTCGACCGCGACGCGCCCCCGGACCTCCCCGTCCCCCACGTCCACGACCTCGAGTCCGTACAGCCCGTCGAAGCCCTCCTCGAACCGGTGAGGCTCCATGAGCGAGCACCCTATTCCACTACGCTTCCTCGGCCATGGCGGACCTCGACGGCCTTCCTCCCGACCAGCGCGCGGCGCTGCTGCTCCTGCTGCGCCAGCGGCAGAGCTACCAGCAGCTGTCCGAGACGCTGCACATCGAGGAGGACGCGGTGCGGCGGCGCGCGCACGCCGCGCTGGAGGCGCTGGGACCGCCGGCCGGGCAGCGGCTGACGGACGAGCGCCGGACGGAGATCGCCGACTACCTGTTGGGCCAGCAGACGGCCGCCGAGCGCGAGGCCACGCGCGCACACCTGGCCGAGTCCACCGCCGCGCGCGACTGGGCCCAGGGCGTGGCGGACCGCCTGCATGAGGTCGCGCCCGACGCGGTGCCCGACATCCCGGACGGCGCGGCCGCCGCCGAGGCGGCGCCGCCGGAAGAGCCGCCCCCGCCGCCGCCGCTGGCGGAAGAGCCGGCGCCCGCCCTGCGCGAGGAAGGACGGCCGCGCGGCCGAGGCGGCATCCCCACTCCCCCCCGCCCCAGCTCGCGACTGGGCGGCGCGCTCCTCCTGGCCGGGGCGGCGATCGTCGTGGCGGTGGTGCTCGTGATCGTGCTCAGCGGCGGCGGGGGCGGCGGCAAGAAGTCGGCCCGGGCCACGACGCCGACGAACACGACCACCACGCAGGGCGCCAACCGGCCGGTGGCGCAGATCAACCTCTTCTCCCCGCGCGGCGGCACGAAGACCGTCGCGCTAGCGCAGATCTTCCGCAACGGGTCGCAGCGCGCGATCGTGATCGCCGCCCAGGGCCTCTCGCCCGGCACCTACGCCCTGTGGCTCTACAACTCCGCCTCGAGCGCGAAGCTCCTCGGCTTCGTCCCCGCGCGGGTCACCAGCAGCGGCAAGTTCGCCACCCAGGGCGCGCTGCCCGCCGACGCCGGGAACTACCAGCGGATCGTGGTCACCAGCGAGCGGATAACCCCGCAGACCAAGCGCGTCCCCTCACGCCCGGGAACGGTCGTCCTCCAGGGCACGCTCAAGCTGGGCTGAGGGCGCCGTCCGGGGCGGCAGCAGCTTCCCCGGGTTCATGATCCCGGCGGGGTCGAGCTGCCCCTTGACCGCCCGCAGGGCGTCCAGGCCCAGCGGCCCCACCTCCGCCTCCATCCACGGCAGGTGGTCGCGCCCGACCGCGTGGTGGTGGGTGATCGTCGCGCCCCGGGCCACGATCGCGTCGCTCGCGGCGTGCTTGGCCGCCTCCCACTGCTCCAGCTCGGCGCCCTCCTCCTGGCGCGCCAGGAACGTGAAGTACAGCGACGCGCCCGAGGGGTAGAGGTGCGAGACGTGGCAGGCGACCAGCGCCGGAGTCCCGCGCGCCGCGAGCGCCTGGTGCAGCACGCCGGCCACCGCGTCGTGGAGGTCGAGCAGGCCCGACCACCGCGTCGCCGTCTCC
>VAXS01000204.1 GCA_005883255.1 Actinomycetota bacterium
GGTGCAGGGCTACGTGCTGGCCCTGGGCGACTGCGAGCTGATGCTGGCCCGGTTGGCGGCGCTGCCGCTGGCCGAGCGCCGGAAGGTCCCCGGGCTGCACCCCGACCGCGCGCCCACCATCGTGGCCGGCGTGGTGATCCTTATCGAGGTCCTGCGGGCGTTCGGGCTCACCGAGGTCGAGGTCTCGGAGCACGACATCCTGTGGGGAGTGGCGCTGAGCCGAGCCGCCGAGGCCGGCGCCTAGACATCCAGGCGCCGGAACACCGGCCGGGGCAGGTGTCGCAGGCCGGCCATCACCAGGCGCAGGACCGGCGGCGCCCACACGGTGTGCGCGCCGCGGCGCAGGCCCTTGACGATCTCGCCGGCCACCGCGTCCGGCGTGGTGGTGAACGGCACGTCGTCCAGGCCCGCGGTCATCTTCGTCCGGACCATGCCGGGGCGCACCACCATCACGTGGACGCCGTCCCCGGCCAGCTCGTCCCCCAGTCCCTGGGCGAACGCGTCGAGCCCGGCCTTCGAGGCGCCGTAGACGAAGTTCGAGCGGCGCGCCCGCTCGCCCGCCACCGACGAGAGGACGACCAGCGCGCCGTGGCCCTGCGCGCGCAGGCGCCGCGCCGCCACCAGCATCGCCCAGGCGGCGGCGAGGAAGTTGGTGCGCAGGACCCCGGAGGCGAAGTCGGGGTCCTCGAGCGAGCGTTCCTGGTCGCCCAGCACCCCGAACGCCACCAGCACCAGGTCGACGTCTCCGTGGCGCTCGAAGACGCCGCCGATCGTCTCCTCCTGGGCGTCGAGGTCGTCCGCGTCGAAGGGCACCGTCTCCACCGTCTCGGCGCCCGCCGCCCGCAGCTCCTCCACCCGGCCGGCCAGCGCGTCGGGGTCGCGGGCGGCGAGCACGACCGTCCGGGTGCGGTCGGCCACCAGCGCGCGGACCGTGGCCAGCGCGATGTCCGACGCGCCGCCCAGGACCAGCACGCTCTGGACGGAGCCCAGCGCGTCCCTCACGCGGCCGTCTCCCGGGAGCGCCGGCGGCGCCGGCCCGCGGGCGCGGGCCCGCCGGCGGTCAGTGCCAGGCGCCGCGCCAGGTCCGACCGCATCACGCCCCCGGGGTCGAGCCCGGCGCGGATCTCGTTCCACTCGCCCAGGCGGGGATACATCGCGCCCAGCGCGTCGGGGCGCAGCCGCGAGTCCTTCGACAGGTACACCCTCCCGCCGGCGCCCGCCACCAGCTCGTCGAGCTCGTCCAGCAGGGGACCCAGCCCGGCGGCGGCGGCCGGCACGTCGAGGGCCAGCGTCCAGCCGGCCAGCGGGAAGGAGATCAGTCCCCGCTCGCTCCCCCGGCCGAAGCGCTTGAGCACCGCCAGGAACGAGGCGACGCCGCCCCGGCTCAGCCGCTCCAGCGCGGCCCGCAGCGCGTCCTCGGCGCCGAACGGGACCGCCAGCTGGTACTGCAGGAATCCGCGCGGCCCGTACAGGCGGTTCCAGCCCCGCACCGCGTCGAGCGGGAAGAAGAACGAGTGCAACGGCTCCAGGCGTCCGCGCTCCAGCCGGGGCGCGCGCCGGAAGTAGGCCTCGTTGAACGCGGCCACGGTCGTGCGCCGCAGCAGCCCGCCGGGGACCCAGGGCGGCGCGGCCAGGCGCGCCGCCGGCGGCGGAACCAGGCCCGCGCGGGCCCGGCGCGCGGGGAGCTCGCCGGCGGGGGCGTGGTCGCCGCGCATGAGCACCGAGCGGCCCAGCCGGGCGCCGCCCGCCAGGCAGTCGATCCAGGCCACCGAGTAGCGGTAGCCGGCGTCGCCGGACTCCATCCGCGCCATCACGTCGTCCAGGTCGGCCGCGCGCTCGGTGTCCACCCGCATCCACGAGGTCTCCAGGCGCATGAGCCGCAGCGTGGCGGCCAGGATCACGCCGGTGAGCCCCATCCCGCCGGCGGTGGCCGCGAACACGGGGTCGTCGGGGGTGACCGTCAGCCGCTCGCCCGCCGGGGTGAGCAGCTCGAACGATTCGACGTGGTCGGCGAACGTCCCGTCCAGGTGGTGGTTCTTGCCGTGGATGTCCGAGGCGACGGCGCCCCCCACGGTCACGTGCCGCGTGCCCGGGACGACGCGGGGGAAGCGGCCCAGAGGGACCAGGAGCCGGATCAGCTCGTCCAGGCTCGCGCCCGCCTCGACGGCGATGCGATCGCCGGGCAGGTCGAGGTCGCGGACCGCATGCAGGGCGGTCATGTCGAGGACCTCGCCGCCGGCGTTCTGGGCCGCGTCGCCGTAGGCCCGGCCCAGGCCCCGGGCGATCACCCCGCGCGACGCGGGCGCCCGCAGCGCGCCGGCGATCGCCTCCGCGCCGTCCGGCCGCACCACCGCCGCTCGGCTGGGCGCCGTCCTACCCCAGCCGCACAGCAGGCGCGGCTCGCCCCGCTCAGTGGGCGACGGAGACACCGGCCCCGAAGAGGATCAGCCAGATCACGCCCAGGACCTGGAGCGGCCGGTCGCCCAGCACCACGTCCTCGGGCGCGCCCCCGTAGCCCTCCTCCAGCAGGAGCGCGTAGCGCAGCACCCCCACCGCGAACGGCACGATCGACAGCTCGAACCAGGGCACCGGGCCCTCGAGCTTGGACTGCTCGAACGCCCACAGGCAGTAGCCGGCGAGCGTGACGCCCGAAGCCATCGTGTACACGTAGCGCAGGTACTCCCGCGAGTAGGTGGCCAGGGTCGAGCGGGTGACCTCGCGCTCGGCACCCATCGTCACGTGCTCGCTGTAGCGCTTGCCCGCCACCATGAACAGCGAGCCGAACGAGGTGACGATCAGGAACCAGCGGGAGATCGGCACGTCCACCGCGATGCCGCCGGCCACAGCCCGGAAGATGAAGCCGGAGGCGACCACGGCGATGTCGAACACGGCCATGTGCTTGAGCCAGAACGTGTAGGCGATGGTCACGGCCAGGTAGCCGGCGAGCAGCGCCAGGAAGCCCCAGCGCACGGTGGCGGCGACCGCGAAGCCGCCGGCGATCAGCGCCAGCGCGGTCACGATCGCCAGGCGCGGGCTGACCACCCCCGCCGCGATCGGCCGCTGGCGCTTGAGCGGGTGGTGGCGATCCTCGTCCGCGTCGCCCACGTCGTTGATCAGGTAGGTGGCGCTGGAGACCATGCAGAACGCCACGAAGGCCAGGGCGACCTTGCCGATGACGTCGCCGTGGCTGAGCACGCCGGCCGCCCCCGGCGCGGCGGCCACCAGGAGGTTCTTGATCCACTGCTTGGGACGCAGGGCGCGCAGCAGCCCGCGGGCCTGCGCGCCCGTGGCGGGCGTCGTCGGGGAGGATTGGGCGGCCGGGTCGGCGAGCGTGGCCGGGGCGACCCCCTGCTCGTCCGGCTCGGCCGGCGCGATCTGGGACTGTTCGGACATAAGCTGACGGCCCGTCGCCGGTCAGACGTACGAGCGCACGCCACCGACCGCGGATTGTAATGACCGCCACCCTCGCAGCCGCCCGCGTAGCCTGCATCGCCCTCATGCTGGCGGGGTGCGCCGGGGGAAAGGGCCTCGCGGCCAACGCTTCCGTCCCGGCGGCTCGCGGCCCGGTGGGCTGGGACGTCTTTCGCCGGATGGACCTCCTGCCGCTGCTCCGCGCCGGCGTCCACGCCCACCTGGAGTCCAGCTACGACCGCCGGGGAGGCAATGACGATGGCTTTCAGGGGACCTGGTCGTGCCGGCGGCGGACGCCGCAGGGCCGCTGCGTGCTGGCCCAGCAGACGGGGCCCGGCGAGATCGACTCGATCTGGTTCACGCGCAACCGCGGCGACGTCCGTCGCACCGGCACGCTGCGGATCGAGCTCGACGGCCGCCGGGTGCTCGACGCGCCGCTGCAGGACGTGGTCGACGGCC
Source organism: Actinomycetota bacterium (assembly GCA_005883255.1). Lineage (GTDB taxonomy): Bacteria > Actinomycetota > Thermoleophilia > Solirubrobacterales > Solirubrobacteraceae > AC-38. The sequence goes on from VAXS01000204.1 coordinate 3,871, forward strand.
GGCTGGGTCCGCCCTTCGCCTTTCCGCTGGTGGCCAACGCCCGGCGCAGCTCGGGGGGCGTGTACATCAAGGTCCCGATGCCCTTCCAGCGCAGCATGCGCATCACCACCGCGCGCAATCCCCACTTCTTCCACATCGACTACCGCACGTTCGACGACGCCACGGGCGTGCCGGCGTTCGACCCCCGCGACCGAGTGAGCGACGTGCTGGCAGAGCTCCGCGAAGCGGGACGGCGGATGCCTCCGGCGGCGGGAAGCCTCGAGAGCGTGTCGCCTGGCCTCCAGCTGAACGGGCCCGCGACCATCCGGGAGCTGCGCTTCCGCCTCCCACCCGGGACCTCGATCTCTCGCGCGCGCCTGACCATCGCCTTCGACGGCCGGCGCACCGTGGACGCTCCTCTATCGGCGCTCCTGGGCGGCGGGGGCACCGTCCGCTCGTTGCTGGCCGCGCAGGGCGGTCGCACCGCCGTCGCCTGGTGGCCGATGCCCTTCCGCCAGAGCGCGACGATCCAGGTCCGCGGTATCGCGGGCGTGACGGTTCAAGCGCTGCTCGACCGGCAGTCCCCGCTCCCCGCCGCGCTCGCCACCGGCGAAGCCGGCTACCTCCACGCCACCTGGCATCGCGGGCGCACCCGACCCGGACGGGACTGGCTCGTCCTGGACACGCCCGGACCCGGCCTGCTCGTGGGCCTGGCGGCCACCATGGAGGGACCGCGCTCGCGCCGCTACCTGGAGGGCGACGACCGCATCGTGGCCGACGGCACGCTGCTCCATGGCACGGGGACCGAGGACTTCTACGAGGGCGGTTGGTCGTTCAACCGCGGGCCGTTCACGCTCCCGCTCACCGGCAACCCCGTCCACCAGCGCCACGGAGCCGCCGACGTCACCACCGCCTACCGCTGGCTGATGGGCGACGCCGTGCCCTTCCGCCGCCACCTCCGCTTCACCTTCGAGCACGGCGACCGCGACCGGGTGGCCGGCCGCTACTCCAGCACCGCCGTCTGGTACGGCCCATCCGGGTAGCCTGCGCCGCCATGTCCCTCCCGGCGGTCCGACCACGCGCCGCGCTCCCACGCCTGCGGCCCGCGGCCGCCGCCCGGCGGGCCGGCGCCTGGGCCCGCACCCCATACGCCCTGATCCTGCTGGGCTACGTCCTGCTGCGGCTGGGCGGGTTCAGCGGGGTGCGCACGCTGGTCTATCCGGACACGGCCGGCTACCTGGACGTGGCCTCGCGCTCGCTCTTCAGCCTCGACTTCTGGGCCGGGGCGCGGCCCCCGGCGCTGCCGCTGCTCTACAAGGTGCTGCCGGACAGCGACTCGGCGCGCGCCTGGGGGCAGTTCGCCGTATCGGTCGTGTGCTGGCCCCTGCTGGCCGGCGCCGTGGCGCGGTGCCTGCGGCCGGGCGCCTACCGCTACCTGGCCTTCGGCGCCGTCCTGCTGTTCAGCATGACCATCCCGATCATCCAGTGGGACCGCGTGCTGCTCAGCGAGTCGCTGTCCATCTCGCTCACCGCGCTGGTCCTGGCCTCCTGGCTGGAGCTGGTGCGCGCGCCCCGGCCGGCGATGGTGGTCGGCGTCCTGGCCGCGTCGCTGCTGTGGGTCTTCGCCCGCGACTCCAACGGGGTCGTGGCCCTGACGATCGTCCCCTTCGCGATCGTATGGGCCGTCTGGCCCGGCCACCGCTGGCGGGTGTGGCCGCTGGTCCTGGCGGGCGGACTGGCGGCGATCTTCGCCACCAGCTTCCTGGCCACCGGGACCGAGGCGGCCAAGCTGCGACGGACCGAGCGCCCGATCCTGCACGTGATCGGCCGGCGCGTGCTGGCCAACCCCGCCGAGACCCGCTGGTTCGAGCGCCACGGGATGCCCAAGCCCCCGCCCCGGGTGCGGCAGTACCGGCGCAGCCTGGCCGGGATCGTGGAGGGATCGATTCCCTCCGACCCGCCCACCAACCGCTTCATCGACTGGGCGGTGCACCATGGGCGCAGCGTCCTGGTCCGCTACCTGCTGGCGCATCCATGGCGGACGGTCAGGCAGACGTTCGACAACCGCAAGCACCTGCTGAGCGGGGTCACCGTGGGCTACAAGGCGCCCAATCAGCGACGTGTCCTGCCCGACACGATCGACGCGCTCGTCTATCCGCGCGACGTGCAGAGCCTTTACTTCTGGCTGGTGCTCGTCGGGTTCGGCGCGGCCGCGGTGTGGCGGCGGCGGGGCGCCCTGCGCACCTGGCTGGTGCCGGTTGGGGCGCTGGCGCTCCAGGTCCCGCACGCGATCGTGGTCTACCAGGGCGATACGCTCGAGATCCCCCGGCACGCGATCCTGGTGGCGGTCACCGCGCGGCTGAGCATCCTCCTGCTGGCGCTGTTCGCCCTCGGGCGCCTGGTGGAGTGGCGCCGCCGCCCGCTCGCCGATCCGCCAACCGAGGAGAGTTCCCACAAAACGCCGGAACCAGCGCCCGCCTAGACGGATGTTCGATTGCCCGCGCGGCGGGGCATCTAGATACTCCTCGCGTCCGGGTCAGAGGGTGACGTGCCATACGCTGTCCTTTGATTCGGGCGCATAGGTTCGGGCGAAGCCGCATCGAATCGGCGCCTCCCGCCGCCCGAACCGCCTAACGGCCCCTTCATGGCACGTACCCCTGCCCGTCCTGACGGGGCCACTTCTGGAAGCCGCCCGATTCGTCGGGCGGCTTTCAATTGCGCTCGTAGGCGGCTCAGGCCAGGTTGGCCGAGCGGGGGTAGGCGACCGAGGGATCGGTGAGGACGTTCACCAGGGCGGGGACGTCGGCCTCGAACGCCCGCTCCAGCGCGCCGCGCAGCTGGTCCGGGCGCTCCACCAGCTCGCCGTGGCCGCCCAGCGCCTCGACCACCTGGTCGTAGCGGGTGGCCGGCCGCAGCTCGGCGGCCACCGAGTAGCCGTACAGGAACATCATCGGGTGGTGCTCGAGCGCCCAGATCCCGTTGTTGCCCATCACCCCGACGACGTGGACCCCGTGACGGGCGAGCGTGTCGAACTCCATCCCCGAGAAGCCGAAGGCGCCGTCGCCCAGCAGCAGCACCACCTGGCGGTCGGGCCGGGCCAGCTTGGCCGCCAGCGCGTAGCCGGGCCCGGCGCCCAGGCAGCCGAACGGGCCGGGGTCCAGCCAGCAGCCGGGCTGGTGGGAGTCGACCACCCGGCCCGCGTAGGACACGAAGTCGCCGCCGTCGCCCACCACGATCGCGTCGCGATCCAGGAGCTGGGCCAGCTCCCGGTACACGCGCAGGGGATGCAGCGGCG
>VAXS01000095.1 GCA_005883255.1 Actinomycetota bacterium
GAACGCCAGACCCAGCAGCCGCGCCCGGAACGAGTGCGCGCGCCGGACCTCCAGTCCCGGGAAGCCGGGGGCGGGCGGGAGCCGGGCCAGGCGGGGCGGCAGCACCTCCGGGAGGAGGCGCCGGCCGGGGCTAGCTCGCCCCGGCCCCGTTCGGCCGGCCGGCCTCGAGGCGCTCGACCAGCTCGTCCAGGCGAAGCTCCTCGAGCCCGCGGCCCACAGCCTCGAGCTCGGTCGCGCAGTGGTCGACGAGCTCGCGGCCCTCGCGACACAGGTCGAGGGTCTCGCGCAGCCCGGCCTCGCCGGAGTCGAGGCGCTTGATGATCTCCTCGATCCGGGCGGCCGCGGCCTCGTAGGTCAGCTGTTCCTGCTCGATCACTCCTGGGAATCCTCCACCCGGGCCCGGACGCTTCCGTCGTGGAAGCGCACCCGCAGCTCCGCGGCCGCCGTCGCCTCGGCGGCGCCGGTGACCAGCTGCCCGCCCTCGCCCTCCACCAGCGCGTAGCCGCGGGCCAGGGTCCGGTCGGGATCGTGGGCCGCCAGGGCGAGGGCCAGGCGCTCGAGATCTCGCCCCCGCCGCCGGCTGGCTGCGGTCCCCGCGCGCCGCAGCTCGGCCGCGCCGCGCCGCAGCGCCACGGCCTCGCGGGCGCGGTCGAGGCCGGCCGCCGCCGCCTTGCGCTCGACCACCAGCAGGCGCCGGGCGCTGTGCGCGCGACGGTCGGCCAGCCCCCGCCGCGCCGCCGCCCGCAGCTCGCGCAACTGCTGGTGCAGCCGCACCCGGTGGCGGGCGACGTGCTCGGCGGGCGCCCGCGACAACGCGGCCAGCGTGCGCGCCCGGGCGAGCACTCCCTCGCGCCCGTGGCGCTGCAGGCGCCGACCGGCCCGCGCCAGGTCCAGGCGGGCCTGCTCGCAGTGCAGCGGGACCGCCGCCTCGGCGGCGTGCGTGGGCGTCGAGCAGGAGACGGCCGCCACGTCGTCCAGCAGCGTGCGGTCGGTGTGGTGGCCCACCGACGCGATCACCGGGACCGCCAGCAGGGCCACCGTCCGGCACAGCGTCTCGTCGCAGAACGCGAACAGGTCGGCCAGCGAGCCGCCGCCCCGGGCCACCACGATCGCGTCCACGTCCGCGCAGGCCGCCAGGTCCTGCAGCGCGCGGGCGATCTGAGGCGCGGCGTGGCGGTCCTGCACGGGCGCGAAGGCCCACACCAGCCGTCCGCCCCAGCCCCGGCGCCGCAGCCCGGCCAGGACGTCGTCGCGCGCCTTGCCCCGCTCGCCTGTGACCACGCCGATCGCCCGGGGCACGGCGCGGCGCGCCAGCCGCTTCTGCGGCTCGAACAGGCCCTCGACCGCCAGCTGCTTGCGCAGCCGGTCCAGCTGGGCCAGGAGGTCACCCTCGCCCGCCACCCGCAGGTCCTCCACCAGGAAGCTGAACGAGGGGGACGAGGTCCGCGAGCCGGGGTAGTAGTCCGGCCCGCCCGCCACCACCACCTGGGCGCCGTCGGCCAGCGCCGCCGGCGCCAGCCCGCAGGCCTCGAACTCGCTGCGCCACATCGAGCAGGGCACGGCGCCGGCGGCGTCGCGCAGCTCGAAGTAGACCTTGGCTCGGCTGCCGCCCAGGTTCCACACCTCGCCGAACAGCTGGACGCGGGCCCGCTTGCGCAGCTCCTCCCGCAGCTTGGCGGCGTAGGCGCCCACCGGAAACGGGCCGGCGGCCGGGCTGCCGGGGATGCCCGCGGGCCGGGGGGTGGGCTCGCTAGCCAACGCGCTGGGAGGTCGCCGCCCGCGCGATCAGCCCGACCGTGGCCGCCCGGTCGCCGCTGGGCACCGCGACCAGGGTCGTGGCCCCGGCTGCCTCGTACTCGGCCAGGCGGTCGGCCAGCCGGTCGGGCGTGGTGGCGATTGCGCCGAAGTCGACCAGGTCGTCGGGGATCTCGGCCACCGCGCCGGCCCGGTCGCCGGCCAGGAAGCGCTCCTGGCAGGCGCGCGCCGGCGCGCCGAAGCCGTAGCGCTCGGCCAGGTCGACGTAGAAGTTCTTCTCCGGCGCGCCCATCGCGCCCAGGTAGAAGGCCAGCCAGGGGCGCGCGGCGTCGCGGGCCGCGGCCAGGTCCTCGTCCACCGCCACCGGGACGACCGGCGCGATGTCGACGTCCGCCGGCGACCGGCCCGCCGCCTCCGCGCCCTCGCGCAGCGGGTCCAGCAGGACGTCGGGCGCCCGCGGCGTGAACATGAACGGCAGCCAGCCGTCCGCCAGCTCGCCCACCTGGCGGACCGCGCGAGGCCCGATCGCCCCCAGGTAGATCGGGATCCGCTCCTGCACCGGGCGGGCGAGCAGCCGCAACGGCTTGCCCAGGCCGGTGCCCGCGCCCTCGGGCAGCGGCAGCGTCCACTCCTCGCCTTGGTACTCCAGCGGCGCCTCGCGGGCCAGAATCGCCCGCACGATCTCGACGTACTCGCGCGTGCGCCGCAGCGGGCGGGCGAAGGGCACGCCGTACCAGCCCTCGGACACCTGCGGGCCCGAGACGCCGAGGCCGAGCCGGAAGCGCCCGCCGGAGAGCACGTCGAGCGTGGCGGCGGCCATCGCGGCCGCCGCGGGCTGGCGCGCGGGGATCTGCATCAGCCCCGACCCGAGTCCCACGCGCTCGGTCCGCGCCGCCAGCAGACCCAGCACCGACACCGCGTCCTGCCCCCAGGCCTCCGACACCCAGACCGAGTCCAGCCCCAGCTCGTCGGCCAGCACCGCCAGCTCGACCTGCTCCTCCGGCGAGAACCAGGGCCAATAGGCCAGGAAGATCCCGATCCGCATGGCCGCGAGCGTACTAGCATGCCCGGCCGTGGATCTCACCCTGTCGCCGGAGGAGGAGGCGTTCCGGGACGAGCTGCGGGCGTGGGTGGCCGAGCACCATCCCGGCCGCGAGCCGGAGGGCGACGAGGCGGCCTTCCAGTTCCGCCGCGACTGGCAGAAGCAGCTCTACGACGCCGGCTGGGCCGGCGTGTCGTGGCCGCGCGAGTACGGCGGCCGGGGCGCCACGCTGGTCGAGCAGGCCATCTTCAACGAGGAGATGGTGCGCGCGCGGGCGCCCCAGCTGGCCAACGTGCTGGGCCTGGCGATGGGCGGCCCCACCGTCATCGCCCACGGCACCGAGGAGCAGCGCCAGCGCTTCCTGACCCCGATCCTCTCCGCCGACGAGATCTGGTGCCAGGGCTTCTCCGAGCCCGACTCGGGGTCCGACCTGGCCTCGGCCGTCCAGGTCCGGCCGCTGCGCCAGATCACCGGCGAGGCGGAGTTCAACGAGCTGTTCCTGGAGGAGGCGCGGATTCCCGACGAGAACATCGTCGGCGGCGAGGGCAACGGCTGGAACGTGGCCATCACCACGCTGATGCACGAGCGGGCGACGCTGGCCTTCGGGCTCCAGGTGGCCGCGAAGATCGCCCTGGCCGAGCTGTTCGCGCGCGCCCGGGAGACCCCGCTCGACGGCGGCAGCGCCGCCGACGACGAGCTGATCCGCCAGCGCCTGGCCCAGCTCTACATCGAGTCCGAGGTCCTGCGCCTCAATGCCTACCGCGGCCTCACCGCCACGATGAAGTACGGCGTCCCGGGCGCCGAGGGCTCGCTGGGCAAGTGGCACTGGTCCGAGCTCAACCAGGCGCTCACCGAGCTGGCGCTGGACGTCGCCGGGCCGCGCGCCCAGTTGTGGGATGACCCCTGGACCTATCGGTTCCTGCGCGCCCGCGCCAACTCGATCGAGGGCGGCACCACCGAGATCCTCAAGAACATCGTCGCCGAGCGCGTGCTCGGCCTCCCCAGGCTGCGGTGAACTTCGACTTCAACGACGAGCAGCGCGCGATCAAGGAGTCCGCGCGCGACATGCTGGCCAGCCGCTACCCGCTGGAGGAGGTGCGGCGGCTGGCGCTCGAGCACGAGCGCGGCTTCACCGACGAGCAGTGGCGCGAGCTGACCGAGCTGGGCTGGCCGGGCATCTTCGTGCGCGAAGAGGACGGGGGACAGGGCCTGGGCGTCGTCGAGCTGGTGATCCTGCAGGAGGAGCTGGGCTACGCGCTGGCGCCCACGCCGTTCTTCTCCAACGCCTGCGCCGGCCTCCTCCTGGCCGCCGCCGGCAGCGACGAGCAGCGCGAGCGCTGGCTGCGGCCGCTGGCGGCCGGCGAGGCACGGGGCACGCTGGCGCAGCTGGACGAGGGCGCACCGATGGAGCCCACCGGCTCGTCGCTGACCGGCACGAAGATCGCGGTGGCCGACGCCGGGTCGGCCGACTTCCTGGTGGTGGCGGTCGGCGAAGGGCGTCACTTCGTGGTCGAGACCGGCGGGGAAGGCGTGCGGATCGAGCCCACCCGCGGGCTCGACCCCACCCGCAAGCTGTTCGCGGTCCATCTACACGGAGCCGAGGGCCACCAGCTCGAGCAGGACCCGGACGCCACCGACCGCGCCTACTGCACGATGGCCGTGGCGCTGGCCGCCGAGTCCACCGGCGTGGCCCAGCGGGCCTTGGACATGGCGGTCGAATACGCCAAGGACCGCAAGCAGTTCGACCGGCCGATCGGCGTCTACCAGGCGATCTCGCACCGCTGCGCCCAGATGCTGCTGGAGGTCGAGGGAGCGCGCTCCGTGTCCTACTACGCCGCCTGGGCGCTCGACCACGAGCCGGAGTCGGGCGCGCTGGCGGCGGCGATGGCCAAGGCCTACGCCTCCGACGCCGGCTGGCGCGTCCCCGCGTCGTCGCTGCAGGTGCACGGCGGCATCGGCTTCACCTGGGAGCACGACCTCCACTTCTTCCTCAAGCGCGGCCGGGCGAACGCCGCCGCGCTGGGCGACGCCCGCTTCCACCGCGAGCGCGTGGCCGAGCTGGCCGGCGTCTAGACGGCAAACACGACAAACCGGATCGGGTTTGTGTATTTTCCACGGGATGAACATCTCGAAGACGAAACTGCTGCCGGTCGTCCCTGTCCTCGCCGCCCTCGCCCTCGGGCTGGCGGCGTGCGGGAGCTCGTCATCCGGCGGCAACAAGCTCGCACTGGTCGCCTACTCGACGCCCAAGGAGGCCTACGCCGACATCATCCCCGCCTTCGACCGCACGGCCGGGGGCAAGGGGGTCACGTTCAGCCAGTCCTACGGAGCCTCCGGCGACCAGAGCCGGGCGGTGGCCGCTGGCCTGCCGGCCGACGTGGTGGCGTTCTCGCTGGCGCCGGACGTGAACAAGCTGGTCGACAAGGGCCTCGTCGCCCCCGGCTGGGACCAGGACGCCTACCACGGCATGGTCACCGACTCGGTCGTGGTGCTCGCCGTCCGCAAGGGGAACCCCAAGCAC
>VAXS01000096.1 GCA_005883255.1 Actinomycetota bacterium
ACGAGCGCTGGTACGGCGAGCACGGCGCGCCCGACCGGATGGAGGAGGCCGTGTACGGGCTCACCGAGCTGCGGCGCGACCAGGTGGCCGGCGCGGCGCTGGTGGCCAACCCCGGCTGCTATCCCACCGCCACCCTGCTGGCGCTGGCGCCGCTGGCCAGGGCGGGGGCGATCGCCGACGTGGTGGTGGACGCCAAGTCGGGCGTATCCGGCGCCGGACGGACGGCCGACGACACCACCCACTTCTACGTCACGCCCCGCCGGGAGATGGACGACGCCGAGCTGCGCGACCTGTACGCCGAGGCCTACGCCCAGGAGCCGTTCGTCGAGCTGGCCGAACGCCCGCCCGGCGTGCGCGAGGTGCGCGACACGAACATCTGCCGGATCTTCACGCGCGCCGACGAGCGCACGGGAAAGCTCCTGGCCTTCGCCTCGATAGACAACCTGTGGAAGGGCGCGGCGTCGCAGGCGGTCCAGAACCTCAACCTGATGTTCGGGCGGCCCGAGGGGGAGGGGATCTCGTGAAGGCCACCAGCTCCTTCTTCGCCTCGCGCTGGGTGGAGGCGCCCGGCCACGTCCGGGAGGTCGAGGGCCTGCCCGCGGGGTTCCGCGCCGCCGGCGTCGCCGCCGGCATCAAGCCCAGCGGGGACCGCGACGTGGCGCTGCTGGCCTGCGACTCGCCGGAGGCGACCAGCGCCGCGCGCTTCACGCGCTCGGGGACCCAGGCCGCGCCGGTGCTGCTCTGCCGGGAGCGCTGCGACCTGGCCGCGCTGCGCGCGGTCGCGGTCAGCTCCGGCAACGCCAACGCCGCCACCGGCGCCGCCGGCCTGCGCGACGCGGCCCGGATGCAGGAGCTGGCGGCCGAGCTCACGGGCCTCGAGCCCGCGCAGGTGGCGGTGGGCTCCACGGGCGTGATCGGCGTTCCGCTCCCGATGGAGCGGGTGGAGGCGGGACTGCGCGCCGCCGGGGCCGGACTGGCCGCCGGCGGCGGCGAGGACTTCGCGGACGCCATCCGCACCACCGACGCCTTCCCCAAGCGGGCGACGCTCGAGGTGAAGCTGCCCTCGGGCCCGGTGCGGCTGGCGGCTCAGGCCAAGGGCGCGGGCATGCTCTCGCCGGCGTTCGCCACGCTGCTGTGCTTCGTGCAGACCGACGCGGCGCTGGGGCCGGACACCGCCGACCTGCTGCTGGGCGTCACCGCCGCCCGCTCGTTCGAGCGCGTGACGGTGGACGGCCAGACGTCCCCCAACGACACGGTGCTGCTGATCGCCAGCGGGGAGTCGGGCGTGCGGGTGGAGCCGGAGACCGAGGACGAGCTGCGGCTGGGCGAGGCGCTGGACGCCCTCCTGCGGCAGCTGGCGCTCCTGATGGTGGCCGACGGCGAGGGGGCCCGGCGGGTGGGACGGGTGGTGGTCTCCGGCGGCCACCAGCTGCACGTGGAGGCGGCCGCGCGCACGGTGGCCAACTCCCCGCTGGTCAAGACCGCCCTGCACGGCGGCGACCCCAACTGGGGACGGATCGTCTCGGCGGTGGGGCTGGCGCTGCCGGGCACCGCGCCGCTGCCGGTGGACGTGACGATCGAGGGCGTGACGGTGTGCTCCGGCGGGGCGGCCGTGCCCCACGACGCGGCGGCGCTGGCCGAGGCGGTGCAGCGCGACGAGGTCGAGTACGTGGTGGGGCTGCCGGGGGAGGGCGCGGAGACCGAGGTCTTCTTCTCGGACCTGGGCCACGAGTACGTGCGGATCAACGCGGAGTACACGACATGAGCGCGCGGCCAGACGTGCGCGATGTCGGGACGCTCCTGGAGGCGCTGCCCTACATCCGCGAGTTCCACGGCCAGACCGTGGTCATCAAGTACGGCGGGGCGGCGATGGAGGACCCGGGGCTGCGCGAGGACTTCGCCCGCGACGTCGTGCTCCTCAAGTACGTGGGGCTGAACCCGATCGTGGTCCACGGCGGCGGCCCGGAGATCACCGCCTACATGGAGCGCCTCGACCTGCCGGTGGAGTTCGTGGAGGGGCTGCGCGTGTCCGACCCCGCCACGGTCGAGGTGGCCAAGATGGTGCTGGTCGGGAAGGTCAACAAGGACATCGTGCTGCGCCTGGGACGGCACGGGCAGCCGGCCGTGGGGCTGTGCGGCGACGACGGGCTGCTGTTCCGCGTGGCCCGGCAGGCGGCGCCCAGCGGGCGCGACATCGGCTTCGTGGGGCGGATCGAGCGCGTCGACGTGGACGTGCTCCAGCACGTCGCGGCCGACTACATCCCGGTCGTGGCCTCGGTGGGCGCCGACCGCGACGGCCACTCCTACAACGTCAACGCCGACGACGCGGCCGGGGCGGTGGCCGCCGCCCTGGGCGCGTACAAGGTGATCTTCCTCACCGACGTCCCCGGCTGGCTGGCCGATCCCGCCGACCCGTCCAGCGTGATCTCCGAGGCCACGGCGGCCGAGGTGCGGGCCGCGCTGGCCGAGGTGGGCGGCGGGATGCGTCCCAAGCTCCAGGCCTGCCTCGCCGCGCTGGATGGAGGCGTGACCTTCGCCCACGTGGTGGACGGGCGCATCCCGCACTCGCTGCTGCTGGAGCTGTTCACCGACGCCGGGATCGGGACCAAGGTCCGGGCGTGAGCCTGTCGCAGCTGCAGGCGCTCGAGAGCGAGCACGTCGTCCCCACGTACGCGCGCGCGCCCGTGGAGTTCGTGCGGGGAGAGGGCGCGCGCCTGTGGGACGACGAGGGCCACGAGTACCTCGACTTCCTGTGCGGGATCTCAGTCACGAACGTCGGCCACTGCCACCCCGACGTGGTGCGCGCGGTGAGCGAGCAGGTCGCCCGCCTCGAGCACGTCGGCAACCTGTTCTACACGGAGCCGGCGATGCGCCTGGCGGCGCGGCTGGCGGACCGGTCGCTGGGCGGCAAGGTGTTCTTCACAAACTCGGGCGCCGAGTCGGTGGAGGCGGCGATCAAGCTGGTGCGCCGGGCCCGGGCGGGCGGCGAGGTGGTGGTGGTGGAGGGCGCGTTCCACGGCCGGACGTACGGAGCGCTGTCGGCCACGCCGCAGGAGACCAAGCAGGCGCCGTTCGCGCCCCTGGTCCCGGGGTTCGTCGTGGTGCCCAAGGACCCGGGCGCCCTGCGGGCGGCGGTCACCGAGCGCACGGCGGCCGTCCTGCTGGAGCCCGTGCAGGGCGAGACCGGCGTGTGGCCCCTCTCCGAGGAGCTGCTGAGCGCCGCCCGCGCGGCGTGCGACCAGGTGGGCGCCGCGCTGGTCTTCGACGAGATCCAGTGCGGGATGGGGCGGACCGGCACGCTGTGGGCGTACGAGCAGACCGGCGTGGTCCCCGACGCGATGGCGCTGGCAAAGGCGCTGGGGAGCGGGCTGCCGATCGGGGCGCTGGTCACCGGCGAACGGCTGGCCGACGTGCTGCGGCCCGGCGACGGCGTGCGCGCAGTGCGCGCCCGGGGCCTGATGGCGGCCATCGACGTGGACGACGCGCCCGGGCTGGTGCGCCGCGCGCTGCTGGAGCAGCGGCTGGTGCTCAACGCCACGGGACCGCAGACGGCCCGCTTCCTCCCCCCGCTGGTGGTGGGGGCGAGCGAGATCGACGAGGCGCTGCGCCGCGTGCGGGCGCTGCTGGACCCGTAGGCTTGCGCGCCGTGGACGGCGACGTGCGCACCGCCTCCTACGAGGCCGATCCCGCCGAGGTCCGGCGCGTCCTGCTGCTCTACAGCGGCGGGCTGGACACCAGCGTGATGCTCAAGTGGATCCAGGAGCAGTACGGCGCCGAGGTGGTGGCGTTGAGCGTCGACCTGGGCCAGCCCGGCGAGGACTGGGAGGTCGTGCGAGGCAAGGCCGAGCGGCTGGGCGCCCTGGAGTGCCGGGTGGTGGACGCGCGCGAGGAGTTCGCGCGCGAGTACGTGCTGCGCGCCATCAAGGCCAACGCCCTGTACGGCGGCGGCTACCCGCTGTTCACGGCCCTGGGCCGGCCGCTGATCGCCAAGCTGGCGGTCCAGGCGGCGCGCGAGACCGGCTGCGACACGATCGCCCACGGGTGCACCGGCAAGGGCAACGACCAGGTGCGCATCGAGGCCACGGTGGCCACGCTGGCGCCCGAGCTCAAGGTCATCGCGCCGGTGCGCAGCTGGCGGATGGGGCGCGAGGAGGAGATCGAGTACGCGCGCGAGCACGGCATCCCGGTGAAGGGCGGGACCGAGGTCGCGCCCTACTCGATCGACGACAACCTGTGGGGGCGCTCGAGCGAGGGCCGCTGGATCGAGGAGCTCGACCGCGAGCCCGAGGACGACGTGTTCGGCCTCGTGACCCGCCCCGAGGACGCGCCCGACGAGCCCGGCTACGTGACGGTGGGGTTCGAGCGCGGCGTCCCGGTCTCGCTGGACGGCGAGCGCCTGGAGCCGGTGGAGCTGATCCAGCGGGCGGCGGCGATCGGCGCGCGCCACGGCGTGGGCATCGTCGACCATCTGGAGGACCGCATCGTGGGACTGAAGGTGCGCGACATCTACGAGGCGCCGGCGGCGGCGATCCTGCTCACCGCCCACCAGGAGCTCGAGCGGCTGGTGTCGACCATCCACCAGAACCAGTTCAAGCCGGCGCTCGACCGCCAGTGGGCGTACCTGGTGTACGCGGGTCTGTGGTGGGAGCCCCTGCGCGGCGACCTGGACGCGTACATGGACCGGGCCAACGAGCCCGTCACCGGGTCGATCCGGCTGAAGCTGTTCAAGGGCTCGGCCCGCGTGGTGGCGCGCGAGTCGCCCCACGCGGTGTACGACCAGGCGCTGGCGTCGTTCGGCGAGTCCGGCGGGCTGTTCTCGCAGCAGGCGGCGCCGGGGTTCATCGAGCTGTGGTCGCTGCAGTCGCGGATGGCGTACCGGCTGCGTGAGGAGCGGGGCGGCGGCGAGTGAGGCCGGCGCGCCGCCTGCTGGGCCTGGCGCTGGGGCGGCGTCTGCCGCGGGTGGAGGGGACGCTGCGGGTGGCCGGGCTGGACGCGCCGGTGACGATCCGCCGCGACGGCTTCGGGATCCCGCACGTCGAGGCGGCGAATGGCGAGGACGCCTGGTTCGCGCTGGGCCTGTGCCACGCGCAGGACCGGGCCTTCCAGCTGGAGACGATGGTGCGTGCCGCCCGGGGGACGCTGGCCGAGCTGGTGGGACCGGACGCGCTGGCCCTGGACCGCTTCTCCCGGCGGCTGGGCTTCCGCCGCACGGCCGGCGAGGCGCTCGAGGCCCAGGAGGAGGTGGTCCGGGCCTGGATCGACTCCTACGTACGGGGCGTCAACGCCGGGCTGGCGGCGGGTCGTACCCCACACGAGCTGGCGTTGCTGCGCCGCCGCCCCAGCGCCTGGACTCCCGCCGACCCGGTGGCGGCGATCCGCCTGATCGGGTTCGGGCTGACCACCAACTGGGACGCGGAGCTCTCCCGCCTGAAGGTCCTGGAGCTGGACGGCGCCGAGGCGCTGGCGGCGGTCGAGCCGGGGTACCCCAGCTGGCTGGCGGTGACCGCGCCGCCCGGACGGGCGGCGGGCGAGGCGATCGACCGGCTGGCCGAGGACGTCGGAGCGCTGCGCGGCGTGGTGGGCGCCGGCGGCTCCAACAACTGGGCGATCTCGGCCGAGCGGACGGCCACGGGGCGGCCGCTGCTGGCGAACGACCCGCACCTGAGCCCCACGCTGCCGGCCTTCTGGTACCTGGCGCACGTGCGCACCCCGGAGTGGGAGCTGGCCGGCGCGTCGGTGGTCGGACTGCCGGGCATCCACGTCGGCCACAGCGACGTGGCGGCGTGGGGGATCACCAACGGCGGCGCCGACGTGTCCGACGTCTTCCTGGAGGAGATGAGCGGCGACGGGCGCTCGGTCCGCGACGGCGACGGATGGCGCGAGTGCCAGGTGGTGGAGGAGGAGATCGCGGTGCGCGGCGGCGAGCCCGTGATGGAGCGGGTCCTCATCACGCCGCGGGGACCCGTGGTGACGCCGGCGCTGGGCGACGGGCTGCCGGCGCTCTCGCTGCGGGCCGACCGGTTCCGCTCGTTCGACGACTTCCGGGCGCTGACCACGGGGTCGCCCTTCCCGCCTTCCAACCTGGTGTACGCGGACGTGACCGGCACGATCGGGTGGCAGTTCGCGGGGCTGGTGCCGCGCCGGGAGCGCGGGGCCAGCCTGCTGCCACGCCCGGGCGCCGAGGCGGGCGGCGGGTGGTCGGACGGCTTCGTGCCGGCGGAGGAGCTCCCCTGGATCGTGAACCCGGACGCCGGCTTCGTGGCCACCGCCAACAACAAGCCGACCGTCGACGGCGAGGGGCCGTGACTGGGCGCCGACTGGATGGACGGCTACCGCGTGCACCGGATCGCCGAGGCGTTGGGCGCGCGGACCGGCTGGGACGTCGACGACTGCCTGGCGCTCCAGCTCGATCGCCGCTCGCTGCCCTGGCGCGAGTTGCGCGAGGCCGTCCTGGCGGCGCCGCGCGACGACCCCCGGGCCCGGCGGGCGGCGGAGCTGCTGGCGGACTGGGATG
>VAXS01000205.1 GCA_005883255.1 Actinomycetota bacterium
CCTTCGGCGCGCGTCGCGTCGCCATCCGGAAGCTCCTCCTGTGATCGAGACCCCCGCCGGCGATGCGGTCCCCGCGGCGGCGTGGCACGCATTCAATCCGGGTCGCGGGCGGCGTGCAACCGCGCTTCTCGCAAATCGCACTCTTTTCACCCCTTCGCGCCAAACCGGGCGCTCCGAGCGGGGCACCATTGGTCGGCGCGCGGCCGCGACGAGCGGGGGGATGGCGGGCGCGGCCAGGGGGTAGCTTGGGCGGGCATGGAGATCCTGGTCACAGGGGCCACCGGGTTCGTCGGGTCCGAGCTGATCCCGCGGCTGCTGCGCGACGGCCACCGGGTGCGCGCGTTCGCGCGCGATCCGGAGCGGGTGGGGCCGGGCGTGGCGATCCACTCCGGCGACGCGGTGACCGGCGCCGGCCTGGCCGAGGCCCTGGAGGGGGTGGACGTGGCCTACTTCCTCATCCACTCGATGGAGGCGGCGCCCACCGGCGACGGGACCTTCGTCGAGCGCGACCGCCGCTCCGCCGAGCGCTTCGCCGCCGCCGCCCGGGCGGCGGGCGTCCAGCGCATCGTGTACCTGGGCGGGCTGGTCCCGGCCGGCGCTCCCCCCTCGCGCCACCTGGCCAGCCGGCTGGAGGTCGAGCGCATCCTGCTCGACGCCGTGCCGGCCGCCATCTCCCTGCGAGCCTCGATCGTCATCGCCGCCGCCTCCCGCTCGTTCCGCTTCCTCGTCCACCTGGTCGAGCGCCTGCCGGTGCTGGCGCTCCCGGCCTGGCGCGCCCGCCGCACCGCGCCCGTCGACGGCCGCGACGTGATCGCGCTGCTCGCCGCCGCCGCCACGGCCGGCGAGCCGGCAGCCGGCGGCTCCCTGGACGCCGCCGGCCCCGAGGTCCTCACCTACGCCGAGATGATCGACCGCATCCGCCACCACATGCTGGTGGGCCGCCCGGCCCTGCGCCTGCGCTTCTCGGCCACGCCGCTGGCCAGCCGGGTGGCGGCCGCGATCGCCGGCGAGGACCCGGAGCTGGTCGGCCCGCTGATGGAGGGACTCGAGCACGACCTCCTGCCCCGGCCCGGCCACGACGCGGCCGCCGCGCTGAGGGTCCGCGTCCACTCGTTCGACTCTGCCGTGGAGCACGCGCTGCGGCGCCGGGAAGAGCGCGAGCCGCTCGCCGCGAAATAGAGTGGGCCGCGGCCATGAGCCGCGTCACCGCCTCCATCGACATCGCGGCGCCGCCCGAGCGGGTCTGGGACGTGGTGATGGACCCGCGGCGCCTGGGCGAGTGGGTGACGATCCACCGGGAGATCGACCGGGTCTCGGACCAGCCGCTGCGCGACGGCTCCACCCTGCGCCAGCAGCTCACCCTGCGGGGCGTGCACTTCTATGTGCGCTGGACGGTGTCCGAGGCCCGTGAGCCCAAGCTGGCCGTCTGGGACGGCCGCGGCCCCGCCCGGTCGAAGGCCCACACGCTCTACCGCCTTCGGCCCCACGACGGCGGCACCCGGTTCGAGTACGAGAACGAGTTCAAGCCCCCGCTGGGCCCGCTGGGCGCGGCCGCCAGCCGGGCGATCGTCGGCGGGCTCCCGCAGCGCGAGGCCAACGCGACGCTGCGGCGCCTGAAGTCGCTGGTCGAAGACCGTGGCTGAGGAAGCCGCGGGAGTGGTCGTCGACCTGCACGCCCACTACCCGATGCACCTGATCCCGCCGTCGGAGGCCAGTGTCGTGCGCCTGATCGTCTCGCGCCGCGAGCGCACCCGGTGGCGGGACCGCATGCGGGCGCTGCTCACCGAGGCCGGCAGCCGGCTGTGGAACTACCCGAGTCCGGCGGCCGGGCCGGCGGTCACCGTCCCGCTCATGCGCGCCGGCCGGGTGGGCGCCGTGCTTTCGGTCCTCTACGTCCCGCTGGACGAGATGGACCTGAGCTGCGCCTACGGCTCGCCGCCCAACCCCGACTACTTCCCGCGCCTGCTGCGCCAGCTCGAGCTGGTGGAGGCCCACGTCGGCGCCGCCCATGGCGACGCGGTGCGGATCGCCCGGACGCCGACCGAGCTCGAGGCGGCCCGGGACCAGGGCCGGCTGGCGCTCGTCCACTGCGTGGAGGGCGGCTTCCACCTGGGCGCCACGCCCGGAGAGGTCGAGGGCAACGTCGCCCGGCTGGCCGAGCGCGGCGTGGCCTACATCGGCCTGGCGCACCTGTTCTGGCGCGGGGTGGCCACCAACGTGGCCGCGCTCCCGTTCCTCCCCGACTGGGTCTACCACCTGCTGTTCCCCCAGCCCGCACGCGGCCTCACCGTGCTGGGCGAGGCGGCGCTGCGGGCCATGGTCCGCCACGGGATCCTGGTCGACGTCACGCACATGAGCGCCCGCTCCTTCGACGACGCGCTGGAGCTGATGGACGAGCTGGACCCCCAGCGCCGCGTGCCCGCGATCGCCTCGCACATGGCCTGCCGCTTCGGCCACCTGGAGTACAACCTCACCGACGACCAGATCGAGCGCCTGGCCCGGCGCGACGGCGCGATGGGCGTGATCCTCTGCGACCACTTCGTCAAGGAGGGGCTGCGCCACCGGCGCACCCGGACCTTCGAGGAGTCGCTGGAGGCGATCTGCCGCCACGTCGATCGCATCCGCGAGATCACCGGCTCGCACCGGCACGCCGCGATCGGCTCCGACCTCGACGGCTACATCAAGCCCACGCTCGCGGGCCTGGACGACATGAGCGCCATGGCCGCGCTGCGGGAGGGCCTGCGCCGGCGCTACGGCGACGACGCGGACGCCATCTGCCAGGGGAACGCCCTGCGAGTGCTGCGCGCCGGATGGGCAGCCGGCGCGTAGCTAGCCGGCGCCCAGCAGCGCGGCCACGCGCTCGCGCACCACGTCGGCCGAGTGGGCCAGCGCCACGCGCTCGGCATCCGACATCGGCACCGCCACGATCTCCTCCACGCCGCCCGCGCCCAGCCGGACGGGCACGTCGATGCACACCCGCTCCAGGCCCAGCTCCCCCTCGCACAGCACGCAGCAGGACACCACCCGCCGGCGATCGGCCGTCACCCCGTCCACCACCTGCGCCGCCGCCGCCGCGCGCGCCTGCAGATCGTCCAGCGCGGGGCGCTCGCGCACGCGCCGGGCGATCTCCTCCAGGCGCTCGGCCGCGATCAGCTCGGCCACCGGCGCGCCGGCCACGCTCGCCGAGGAGAGCAGCGGGACCATCGTGTCGCCGTGCTCGCCCACCACCAGCGCCCACACGTCGCGCGCCGACGCCCCCACCTCGGCGGCCACCAGCGCCCGCAGCCGGGCGGAGTCGATCACCCCGCCCACGCCGGCCACCCGCTGGCGGGGGAACAGCGTGGTGAACGCCACCAGGTCGGTGAGCGCCTCCATCGGCTCGGCGGCCACCACCACCATGGCGTCGGGGGCGTGCTCCGCCACCTGGGTGGCGCTCACTCGCACCGCCGTCGCGTCGCCGCCGGCGATCACCACCGCCGTCGAGCCGGCCAGGTCCCGCCAGTCGTCGCTGGCGTGCACCCATCCACCGTCACCGCGCAGCGCCGCCGCGGTGGCCGCGTCCAGCGCCCGGCCCCGCGCGTCGGAGGCGTCACCATCCACCAGGACCACCTCTCCGGAGCCCGCCTGGAGGACGCGGTCGGCCACCGCTCCGCCCAGCGCACCGGCGCCGATGATGCTTATCTTCCACATGATCGGTGAAAAGTGGTTAGTGTTAGGGGGTGTAAACGAGCTGGGGGTATTACATGACGGAATTCATCGACAGCGCACGCCGCGAGATCCAAGACCGTCTGGGCCAATTGCGAGATGAGGTGAAGCGGCTGGAACGGGCGGCGGCGGCGCTCGGCGACGGGGCGGCCCGGCGCGGACCGGGACGGCCTCCGGGCAGTGGACGTACCACCACCACACGCCGCCGCCGCGGCGGCCGGCGGCGGGGAAGTGGCACGCGGGCCGCGCAGGCGGAGAAGCTGGTGCGGGAGAACCCGGGCATCACCATCTCGGACCTGGCCAAGCGGATGAACATCAAGCCGAACTACCTCTACCGCGTGCTGCCGCAGCTGCAGCAGGACGGGAAGGTGCGCAAGCGCGGCAAGGAGTGGCATCCGGCCTAGCCGCCGGCTACACGAGCTCGAGCTCACGCACGGCATCGCGCTCCTGGCGCAGCTCGTCGACCGACGCGTCGATGCGCTGGCGTGAGAAGTCGTCGATCTCGAGTCCTTCGACGATCGTCCAGTCGCCGCCGGCGCAGGTGCAGGGGAAGCTGGAGATCAACCCCTCCTCCACGTCGTAGGAGCCGTCGGAGCACACCGACATCGAGACCCAGTCGTCCTCGGGCGTGCCGCGCACCCAGTCGCGGACGTGGTCGATGGCGGCGTTGGCGGCGGAGGCCGCGCTGGAGGCGCCTCGCGCCTCGATGATGGCGGCGCCGCGCTTGGCCACGGTGGGGATGTACTCGTCCTCCAGCCAGGCGCGGTCGCCCACGGCGTCGAGCGCCGGCCGGCCGCCGATCCGGCAGTGGGACAGGTCCGGGTACATCGTGGTCGAGTGGTTGCCCCACACGGTCATGCGCGTGATGTCGCCGATCGCCGCTCCCGTCCGCTTGGCCAGCTGGCCGAGCGCCCGGTTGTGGTCCAGCCGGGTCATGGCGGAGAAGCGCTCGCGCGGTACGTCCGGGGCGTGACTCATCGCGATCAGGCAGTTGGTGTTGGCCGGGTTGCCCACCACCAGCACCCGGACGTCGTCGGCGGCGTGCTCGTTGATCGCCTGCCCCTGGGGCTTGAAGATGCCACCGTTGGCCTCCAGCAGGTCCGATCGCTCCATCCCCTTGGTGCGTGGCCGGGCGCCCACCAGCAGGCCGACGTTCGTCCCCTCGAAGGCGGCGCCGGGATCGTCGTGTATGTCGATTCCCGCCAGCAGGGGAAAGGCGCAGTCCTCGAGCTCCATCGCGGTGCCCTCGGCCGCCTTCACCGCGTCGGGGATCTCCAGCAGGCTGAGGTGGATGGACGTGTCCGCACCCAGCATCTGACCGCTGGCGACGCGAAACAGCAGCGCGTAACCGATCTGGCCGGCGGCGCCGGTGACGGTGACCCGGACCGGACTGGATCCGTCAAATGGTGAAGGAACGTTCACTGGCTCATCTCCTCGATCACGGCGTCGGCGAACTCCGAGGTCCCGACGGCGGTGGGGTCGTCGCGATTGGGCTTGAGGTCATACGTGACCTTCTCTCCCTTGCGGATGACCTCGGCGATCGCGCCCTCCAACCGATCCGCGGCCTCTCTCTCATCCAGATGGCGGAGCATCAGCACACCGGAGAGCATCAGCGCGGTGGGGTTCACCTTGTTCTGCCCCTTGTACTTGGGCGCGGAGCCGTGCGTGGCCTCGAACATCGCCGCCTCGGTGCCGATGTTGCCTCCGGGCGCCAGTCCCAGCCCCCCGATCATCCCCGCCCCCAGGTCGGAGACGATGTCCCCGTAGAGGTTGGGCAGCACGATCACGTCGTACTCCTCGGGCCGTGACACCAGCTGGTTGCAGAGGTTGTCGATGATCCGGTCCTCGAACTCGACGTCGGGATGCCGCTCCGCCACCCCACGCGCGACCTCGAGGAACAGCCCGTCGGAGAACTTCATGATGTTGGCCTTGTGGGCGGCGGTGACCTTCCGCCGGCCGTTGGCCTCGGCGTAGTCGAAGGCCGACTCCACGATCCTCTCGGAGCCGAAGACCGAGATCGGCTTGATCGAGATCCCCGAGTGCGCGCGGATGGCCGAGCCGTCCAGCTCCTCCAGGAAGCGGCGCAGGTCCTCCGCCTGCGCCGAGTCCTTCTCGAACTCGATCCCCGCGTACAGGTCCTCGGTGTTCTCCCGGACGATCACGATGTCGGTCTCGGGGAAGCGGGTGCGGACGCCCTCGTAGGCCTTGCAGGGACGGATGCACGAGTAGAGGTCGAGCTCCTTGCGCAGGAGCACGTTGACCGAGCGAAAGCCCGAGCCCACGGGCGTGGTGGTGGGGCCCTTGATGCCCACCCCGTTGCGCTTGATCGACTCCAGCGTGCGGTCCGGGAACGGCGTGCCCTCCTCGGCGTAGACGTCCTCCCCGGCGGGCTGCTCGTCCCAGTCGAACTGGACGCCGGTGGCCTCCAGCACGCGGCGGGTGGCCTCGACGAGCTCCGGGCCGGTGCCGTCGCCGGGGATGATCGTGACGTTGTGTGCCATGCGGCGCGCGATGCTATCGGTGGGCTGGCGCGGTAGCTTCTTACCCATGTCGGCCACGATCGACGTCCTCAACCAGGCCCCGCCGCTCAGCGGCTACGACCCGCTGGAGCAGAACCGTCCGCTGGACGAGGGCCTGGAGCGCGAGGGCGGCGGCTGGGCGCGCGACGACGTGGCCGCCTTCGGACGCCGCGCGCGCCAGCCCGAGGTGCAGGACTGGGCGCGCCTGGCCAACGAGAACCCGCCCCGCCTGCGCACCCACGACCGCTACGGGCGCCGCATCGACGAAGTGGAGTTCCACCCGGCCTGGCACGAGCTCCTGACGCTGTCGATCGGGCACCGCGTGCACGCGCTCCCCTGGCTCGAGGACCGTCCGGGCGCCCACGTGGCCCGGGCGGCCCTGTTCCTGCTCAGCCCCGAGGCCGGGCACGGCTGCCCGCTGTCGATGACCTACGCCGTGGTGCCGGTGCTGCGCCGCGCGGGCGAGCTGGGCGACGAGTGGATCCCGCGCCTCACCTCGACGGCCTATGACCCCCGGTTCATCCCCGCCGCCGGGAAGGACGGCGCGCTGGCCGGGATGGGGATGACCGAGAAGCAGGGCGGCTCGGACGTGCGCGCCAACGTCACCGTGGCCCGGCCCCTGGACGGCGGCGGCCCCGGCGCCGAGTACGAGATCACCGGCCACAAGTGGTTCTTCTCGGCGCCGATGTGCGACGTCTTCCTGGTGCTCGCGCAGGCCGAGGGCGGGCTCTCCTGCTTCCTCATGCCCCGCTGGACGCCGGACGGTGAGCGCAACGCGCTGCGCCTGCAGCGGCTCAAGGACAAGCTGGGGAACCGGTCCAACGCCAGCTCCGAGGTCGAGTTCGACGGCGCCTGGGCCCAGCTGGTGGGCGAGGAGGGACGCGGTGTCCCCACGATCATCGAGATGGTCAACCACACGCGCCTGGACTGCGCGATCGGGGCCGCGGGCGGGATGCGCGAGGCGGTGGAGCAGGCCACCCACCACGCCGCCTACCGCTCGGTCTTCGGGCGCCGGCTGCTGGACCAGCCGCTGATGCGCAACGTGCTGGCCGACCTGTGCCTGGAGTCGGAGGCGGCCACCGCCTCGGTGGTGCGCCTGGCGCGCGCCTTCGACAACCCGGAGGAGGGCGAAGCCCGCGAGGACGAGGAGCTGTTCCGGCGCCTGGCCACCGGCGTCATCAAGTACTGGACCTGCAAGCGCGCCCCGGCGGTGGCCGGTGAGGCGCTGGAGTGCCTGGGCGGCAACGGGTACGTGGAGGAATCGGGGATGCCGCGGCTGTACCGGGAGATGCCGCTGAACTCGATCTGGGAGGGCTCGGGCAACGTGCAGTGCCTGGACGTGCTGCGGGCGATCCAGAAGAGTCCCGAATCGCTCACGGCGCTGCTCGCCGAAATCCGCCAGGCCCGCGGGGGCGACCACCGGCTGGACATCTTCGTCAACGAGCTCCAGTCCCAGCTCGAGAGATCCGAGGATCTGGAGCCGCGGGCCCGCCGCCTGGTGGAGCGCCTGGCGCTGGCCCTTCAGGGCTCATTGCTGGTGCGCCACGCGCTGCCGGAGGTGGCGGACGCCTTCTGCGCCAGCCGCCTCGCGGGGGACGGCGGCCGGGCCTTCGGAACGCTGCCGGTGGGCACGGACTTCAGGGTGATCCTGGAGCGGGCGGGCGCGGGGTGAGCCGCGGCGCCGGAAACCGCAGCCGGAAATCCTCGAGATAAAACCCCGCCACCAATTTCCCCTCGTTGACGTCCGGAAAAGCTTGCGGAAGGGTGCGGAAATCGAGCAATTTCGCGGGCCGGAACACCCCCCGGGCGCTCAGCCGCGTGGCCAGGACCTGACCGTCCCGAAACTGCACGATCGTCCGCCAAGAGGGAGGCGCCAGGGATCCCAGGACCGGGATCGGCAGGCGGCCGTACCCCGGCGCCACGGTGAGGTCCACCTCGGCGTGACGATCGCGCTGGACGATCACGCGCTCGGAATCCCTCTCCTTGATGACCTCGAATTCGGCGGTCTGTTTGGGGATGGCCCAATTCTCCCGGCCGCTGACGGCGCTCGCCTCCGTCGAGACCCAGATGCGGGTGACCGAGAAGAGGTGGTGCCGCCAGCGCAGGTTGCGGCCGGCCGCGAACAGCAGCTCGCGGTAGGGACCGACCGGCGACTGCCGGTAGTCGAAGAGCATCAGGGCCC
>VAXS01000206.1 GCA_005883255.1 Actinomycetota bacterium
GTGCGTGGTCCCGGCCGAGCGCGCCGACGCGGCGGCGCGGCTCGTGGCCGCGCGCCATCCCGGGGCCGCGCGGATCGGCACCGTGACGCCGGAGGCGGGGCGGGTGTCGCTGCCCGCCGCGGGGCTGGCCGGCGACGCCCAGGGCCTGGGTCCGGCGTGAGCGCCTCAGGCCAGGGACCAGACCTCGCCGCCGAGCGTGGGCTCGGCCCGCACCCGCCAGTCGGCGGCGGCGCGCCAGAGCTCGGCGGCGGCGCGGGGACCGGGCAGGTCGCAGACGGCGGCGACCTCGACGGTGGCCATGGTCCCGAAGCGGCGCAGCGCCTCCTCGACCGAAACGGCGGCCCGGCTCCCGAAGACGGCCCCCGCCGCGGCCGCCGCGTCGCGGTAGGCCTCGTAGGGCTGCGCGCCGTAGACCCCGTGGACCTCGCCGTCCTGGCCGCGGAACTCGATCGACGGAAGCTCGACCCGTCCCTGGTCCGCCGAGCGTCGGTCGGAGGCGACCGCCCGCGCCCGGTCCAGGTCGGCGCCGAAGGCCTCGACGATCGCGTGCGAGCCCATGTCGATCCGCAGGCGGTCCAGGTCGAGCCCGCCCCGCTCCCGGGCGATCGACTCGAAGGCCTCGGCGTGGTCGAGCCGGCGCCGGCGGAAGGCGAACCCCTCCCGCAGCGCGCGCAGGAAGTCGCCGGGGTCGCCCTGCTCGGCGGCCGCCTTGACCGCCAGGCAGGCCGGATACGACGTGGTGGGAGCGCCCTCCAGCCACAGCCGCACGTCCACCGGCATCCCGCTGGCCGCGGCGGCCGCCAGCCACTCGCGCGCTTCGTCGCGGCCGGCTCCCAACTCTCGGATGCCGCCCATGACGTAGGTGAGCTCCAGCTGGCCCTCGAGCTCGACGGTCAGCCGGCGGACGTGCGGCTCGATCGCCCACGACCACGGGGAGGCCGGATCGGTGTAGTACCACGCATGAACGGCTCCCACCGGCGCAAAATAGAGACAACGGGATGCAAACGCTCGTCGGCACCCTCCTGAACGGCCGTTACCGGCTGGACGCCCAGATCGGGGCGGGCGGCATGTCGACGGTGTATCGGGCGTTCGACACCACGCTGGAGCGCCCGGTGGCCATCAAGCTGCTGCACCGGGAGATCGCCGACGACGGCAGCCAGATCGAGCGCTTCCGCCGCGAGGCCCGGGCGGTGGCCCAGCTCTCCCATCCGCACATCGTCACGGTCATCGACGCGGGCGAAGACGACAGCCGCCCGTACATCGTCTTCGAGCACGTCGAGGGCGAGACCCTGAAGACGCGCATCAAGCGCATGGGCCGGCTGCCGATCGACGAGGCGGTGGCGTACGCGATCGAGATCGCGCGGGCCCTGGAGTGCGCCCACCAGAACCAGATCGTCCACCGCGACGTCAAGCCCCAGAACGTGCTGATCGACGCCGAGGGCCGGGCCAAGGTCACCGACTTCGGCATCGCCCACTCGCTGGACCAGGAGGGATTGACCGCCGACGGCCGGGTGCTGGGCACCACCGACTACGTCTCGCCCGAGCAGGCGCTGGGGCACCCGGTCACCGGCCAGTCCGACGTCTACTCGCTGGGGATCGTGCTGTGGGAGATGCTGACCGGCGAGGTCCCGTTCAAGGGCGAGAACCAGGTGGCGGTGGCGATGAAGCACGTGCGCGAGGCGCTGCCCGACGTGCAGGCGCGCCGCCCGGAGGTCTCCTCCTCGCTGGCCGCGGTCATCGACCGGGCCACGGCCAAGCACCTGGAGCGCCGCTACGCGAGCGTCCACGAGCTGATCGCCGACCTCGAGGACGTGCTGGCGCTGGAGACGGCGCGGGCCGGGGGCTCCACCGGCGAGGCCACGAGCGTCATCCGCACCATCTCCCCCCGCGCGCGCCGGCGGCTGCCGTTCCGGATGCGCCATCCGGGCTGGCTGGCGCTGATCGGGCTGGTGGCGGTGGGCGCCGCCGCGGCGGTGATCGTGGCGGCCAGCCGGCAGACCCACAGCGGGACCGGCACCGTGGGCGCCGCCACGCGGTCGACCGCGACATGAGCACGTTCTGGAGCACCGAGACCTACCGCGGCGGCCTGGACAAGCCCGGCGTCGGGATCTACGTCGACGCCAACCCGGGCGTGACGGCGCGGGCGCTGGAGGTGCGCACGCCCGACCCCGGCTGGACGGCGGGGATCTACGCCGCCGACCAGCCGTCGAAGGACATCACCGGCTGGAAGCTGGTCAGCCCGGCCCGCACCGTGACCGAGAACGTCCAGCGCTATCAGCTGGACACGGGCGGCCACGCCTACCGCTACTACCTGGTGTGGATCACCAAGGTGGTCGCGGGCCAGGCGAAGGTGGCCGAGATCTACCTGTTCAAGTAGCGGACGGCTCGTCGCCGTCGCGGCGGGCCCGGAAGAGCTTCACCGGCTCGCGGATGCCCTTGAGCTTGCGCTCGCCCGCGAACGACCAGCGGTAGCCGTCGTCCGCCGCCTCCCGCACGGACTCGTCGACCAGCACGCTGCCCGGCCGCGCCACGCCGGTGAGCCGGCTGGCCAGGTTGACGGTGTGGCCGTACCAGTCGCCGGCGCGGTTGATCGCCGGCCCGGCGGCGGCACCGGCGCGCAGCTGGGGGAAGTCCTCGCCCTCGCGGTCGGCCGCGTCCACCAGGTCGAGCGTCACGTCCAGCAGCGGCTCAACCTCGGACGAGACCAGCATCACCGCGTCGCCGATCGTCTTGACCAGCCGCACCGGTGGCTGCGCCAGGTCGCCGGCCAGCTCGGCCAGCCGGCCGGCCACTCGCCCCACCTCGTCCGCGGGGCGCCTCTCGCCCAGCCGCGTGAACCCGACCAGGTCGGCGAACGCCACGCCCACCTCCCGCGCGCCGGCCAGACCTCGCTGCCCCGCCGCGAGCTCGGCGCGCGAGATCACGTCCGAGCGGATCTGGTCGAGCAGGTGCGCGGTGAGCGCGTCGCCCAGCAGCGGGGTCAGCTCACCCTCGACCGTCTGTGCGAAGCCGGCCAGGCCCAGCGCCAGGTCCCGCTCGCTGGCCGCCTCGGGAAGCACGACGTCCTCGACCAGGCCGCGCATCGATTCGGCCAGTCGCGCCACCGACTGCCCGATGACCCGGGACACCTCCACCAGGCCCTCCTCGGGCAGCCCGGCGTCCCGGAACAGGCGGATCCGGCGGGCCGTCTCCAGCGCGCTCCGGTCCAGCACCCGCGCCTCGGGGTCCTGGATCGGCAGTCCGAACGCCTGCCGGATGCGCAGGTAGAAGTCCAGGTCCAGTCCCGACTGCTCGGCCACCTCGACCGCCGAGTGGCGGTCGTCGCTGGCCAGCACGCGCTCCACCGGCAGCAGCGCCAGCCGATCCTCGGCCACCGCCTGGCGCAGCTCGTCGAGCGGCACGCCGTCCGCGTGCAGCTGCTCGAGCAGCTCCAGGCGCGCGCTGCGCTCGCCGTCGTCCTCGATCCCGTCCAGCAGGCCCTCGGCCTCGAAGTCGACCTCGGACATCAGTGCCGGTAGGCGCGCTCGCGCCGGTGGCGTTCGATCCCGTAGCCCACCAGCCGCTCCAGCAGCTCGTCGTAGGGGACGCCGGAGGCCTCGAACAGGCGGCCGAAGACGCTGGTCTCGGTGAAGCCGGGGATGGTGTTGAGCTCGTTGACCTGCACGTCAGCGCCGTCCACGAAGAAGTCCACCCGCGCCAGCCCGCTGGCCCCCACCAGCCGGAACGTCGCCACCGCCAGCTCGCGCACCCGCTCCCGGACCTCCTCCCAGATCCGCGCCGGCACCACCAGGTCCATGCCGCCGGCCGTGTACTTCGCCTCGTAGTCGTACCAGTCGCCGTGCAGCACGATCTCGCCGGGCTGGGAGGCCACCGGCTCGCGGTCGCCCATCACCGAGCACTCGACCTCCAGCCCGGCGGCCTGCGCCTCCACGATCGCCCGCGAGTCGTGGGCCAGCGCGGCGTCGACGGCGGCGGCCAGCTCCTGCGGCGTCGTCGCCTTCCCGATGCCCACGGAGGAGCCCAGCGCCACCGGCTTGACGAACACCGGCAGGCCCAGCGCCGCCAGCTCGGCCAGCGCGCCCTCGCGGTCCGCGTTCCAGCGGTCGTCGCGGACCCCCGCGTGGTCCACCTGGGGCAGCCCCGCCTCGGCCATCAGCTGCTTGAACACGAGCTTGTCCATGCTCAGCGCCGAGGCCAGCACCCCGGCCCCCACGTAGGGCACGTCGAGGCACTCCAGCAGGCCCTGGACCGTGCCGTCCTCGCCATAGGGGCCGTGCAGCGCCGGAAACGCGGCGTCGGCGTCCAGCAGCCCGCCGCCCGCCCGCAGCGTGAGCTCCGCTCCGTCGCGGCGCCACGTCCCATCCCGCTCGATCCGCACGTCCAGCACCTCGTGGCCGCGGCGCCGCAGGCCCTC
Organism: Actinomycetota bacterium; assembly: GCA_005883255.1. Taxonomy (GTDB): domain Bacteria; phylum Actinomycetota; class Thermoleophilia; order Solirubrobacterales; family Solirubrobacteraceae; genus AC-38. The sequence goes on from VAXS01000206.1 coordinate 4,415, forward strand.
GCGCACGGACGCGGCCGAGGCCAGCGACACGTCGTGCTCGGAGGAGCGGCCTCCGCCGAGGACCGCGATCCTCACGGCGTCGCGGTCCCGGGGGTGGCCGCTCCAGGCGCCACGGTGGGCGCCGGCGTCGTGAGAGTGGTCGCCTGGCCGACCACGATGGTCACCCGCGAACCCTGCTTGGCCTTCGAGCCACCGGTCGGGCGCTGCGAGATGACCTTCCCGTTCTGGGTGGGATCGGTGACCGTCTGCTTCTGCGTGGTGACCGAGAAGCCCGCCCCGCTGAGTGCCCGATATCTCCGCGGTGGCCGCGCTCTCGCTCTGGCCGGTGACGTCGGGCACGGCCACCTGCGCCGGCCCGGACGACAGGAACAGGGTCACGCTGGACTTGAGCTGGGACAGAGAGCCGCCCGGCGGCGAGGTGCGGGTCGCGCGGCCCCGGTCGATGGTGTCCGAGGGCTCCTGCTGGGTGATCACGGCGAAGCCCGCCCGCTGAAGCGCCTTGCGCGCCTGCCCTCCGGGGAGGTTGGTGACGTCGGGGACGGGCGCGTCGCCCGGCCCGTCCGACACGGTCAGCGTGACCGTCGAGCCCTCGTCCACCTTGGCGCCGGGCTGCGGGTCCTCGCGCAAGACGCGATCGCGCGGCGCGTCGTTGGTCACCCGCTGGACGTCGACCGCGAAGCCCTTGTTGTGCAGCTGCGCCGCGGCGGTGCTCAGCTGGCCTCCCACCACGTCGGGCACCGCCACCTGGGTGGCGCCCCGGGTGAGGAAGAACGCCAGCAGGCCCCCGGCGATCAGCAGCAACGCGATGCCGGCCAGGATCGCCATCACACGCCGGCGACGGCGTTGGCGGTCCTCCTCGGGCTCGGGCGGCAGGGGGCCCGCGGGATAGAGGGCGCCCAGCTCGTCGTCGGGCGGAGGCGGCGGAGGGGCGCCGGCCAGCGCGGTGGGACCGGTGGGCTCGTCGGGGATGGCACCGAAGGCCGCGGTGGACTGCCCCGCCGGGACCGCCACCAGGCGCCCGCGCAGCTGCTCCAGCGCCGCCGCCATGTCGCCGGCGTCGGCGAAGCGCCGCGCGGGGTCCTTCTCCAGCGCGCGCAGGACGATGGCGTCCAGCTCGGGCGGGATCGCCGGGTTGTAGGCGCTGGGCGGGACCGGCAGCTCCGACACCTGCTTGAGCGCGATCGTCACGGGGCTGTCCCCGTCGAACGGCACGCGCCCGGTGAGCAGCTCGTACAGGACGATCCCGATCGCGTACAGGTCCGCCTGGGCGCTGACCGCGTGCCCCTGGGCCTGCTCGGGCGACAGGTACTGCGCGGTACCCATGATCGACCCGGTCTCGGTCATGTCCGAGGCTCCGGCGCGGGCGATCCCGAAGTCCGTCACCTTCACCCGGCCCTCGTCGTCCACGATCACGTTGTGCGGCTTGATGTCGCGGTGGATCACGCCCCGCTGGTGCGCGAAGCGGGCGGCGCGCAGGATCTGCACCACGATGTCGATCGCCCGCTCGGGCGCCAGCGGACCCTCCTCCTGGACCAGCTGCTTGAGCGAGCGGCCCTCCAGGTACTCCATCGCGATGTAGTAGGTGCCGTCGAACTCGCCCCGGTCGTAGACGCCCACCACGTTGGGGTGCTGGAGGCCGGCGGCGGCCGAGGCCTCGCGCTTGAAGCGCTCGACGAACTGCGCGTCCTCCGCGAAGCGGCGGTACAGGAGCTTGAGCGCCACCTTGCGGCCCAGCTGGAGGTCCTGCGCGCAGTACACGTCCGCCATTCCCCCCGAGCCCAGCCGGGACAGGATCGAGTAGCGGCCGTCCACCACCGTGCCGGCGTCGAGGTCCCTCACCGCAGCAGCGCCTCCATCACCTGCTTGGCGATCGGCGCCGCCACCGTCCCGCCCTGGCCGGACGAGCGCTCCACGGTCACCGCGATCGCCACCCGCGGGTCGTTGATCGGGGCGAAGGCGATGAACCAGACCTGGTTGACGCCGGCCTGGATCTCGGCGGTCCCGGTCTTGCCGGCCACGTCGATGCCCGACAGCGCGGCCGCGGTGCCCGTGCCCTCCTTGACCACGTTGGACATCATCTGGGCCACCTTCTGCGCGGTGTCCGCCTTCATCACCCGGTGATACACCGACGTGCCCACGCTGTCGCGCACCCGGCCGTCGGGGTCGACGACGCGGGCGGTCAGGTGCGGCCGCACCAGCACGCCCTGGTTGGCCACCGCCGCGGCCACCATCGCCATCTGCAGCGGGGTGACCAGGAGCTTGTCCTGGCCGATGGCCATGCGGCCCACGTCGATGCGGCCGCTGGTGGGCGACAGCAGGCTGCCGTTGAGGTACTCGCCGCTGGCGTAGCGCTGGTCGGAGGGGTAGTCGAGCGGCGGCTTGGCGTAGAAGCCGAAGCGCTCCATGTACTTGGCCATCGTGCCGCGCCCCAGCGCCTCCCCCACCTGCGCCCACACGGTGTTGACCGAGTGGGTGAGGGCGTCGGTGAGCGGGATGTCGCCGAAGCTCTGCCCGCCGTCGTTGGACAGCGGAACGCCGGAGATCGTCTTGGGGCTGTCGCCGTTGAGCGTGGAGTCCGGCGAGAAGCGCCCGGTGTCGATCGCCGCCACGTCCGTGAGTACCTTGAAGCTGGACCCGGGCGGGTACTGGCCCTGGGTGGCGCGATTGAGCAGCGGCGCGCCCGGCTGGCTGGCCAGCTTCGGGTAGGAGGTGGCGATCTGCCCCGGGTCGAACTGCGGGTAGCTGGCCATCACCTTCACCGCGCCGGTGTGCGGGTCCAGCGCCACCACAGACCCCTTCTGGCCGCCCAGGGCGTTGATGGCGATGCGCTGGGCGTTGGGGTCGAGCGTGAGGTCGACGTTGTCGCCGTCGCGCCGCTTGCCCTGCAGCTGGTCGATGATCGACCCCAGGTCGCTGCCCGAGCCGGCCAGCTCGTCGTTGCGCGAGCGCTCCAGCCCGGCCCGGCCGTAGCTGATCGACCAGTAGCCGATCGCGTGAGAGAGCAGGTCGCCCTGCGGATAGGTCCGGCGGTAGACGCCGCCCCGGCCGCGGACGCTGCGGGCCAGCACCGTGCCGTCGGCGGCGCGGATCAGCCCGCGCTTGATCTCCAGCTGCTCGAGCAGCTGCCGGCGGTTGAGCGCGTTGTCGTTGAGCGACTTGGCCTCGAACACGGTCCAGCGCGACGTGAACAGCACCAGCGCGCCGAACATCAGGACGATCACCGCGAACAGTCGCCTCACCGGACCGCTCATCGCCGCCTCACCCCGGTCTCCGCGCCCGGTCGGACACCAGCAGCAGCAGCGCCACCAGCGCGAAGTTGGCCACGATCGACGAGCCCCCGTAGGACACGAACGGGAGGGTCACTCCGGTGAGCGGTATGAGCTTGGTCACGCCGCCCACGATCACGAACACCTGCAGCGCGAACACCGAGGTCAGGCCGGCGGCCAGCAGCGTGGAGAACGAGTCTCGGGCCAGCACCGCCGCCTTGAAGCCGCGCTGCACGATCAGCAGGTAGACGCCCAGCAGCCCGCAGGCGCCCACCAGCCCGATCTCGTTGACGATCACCGCGTAGATCAGGTCGGTGCGGGGCGCCGGCAGCAGGTTGGCGCTGGAGCCCGGGATCTGCAGCAGCGACTGCCCGAAGCCCCGGCCCAGCACCCCGCCGTCGGCCTGCGCGAACAGCAACTGGGCCACCTGGTAGCTGCCGCCCTGGGCCTCGTACAGCCGCCGGTTGAACGGGTGCTGCCAGGCCTCGATCCGGCTGTGCACGTGGGGCACGTGCGTCCCCACCGCCCAGGCCCCCAGGGCGAACATGGCCAGCCCCACCACCACGAACGACAGCCGATTGGTGGCGACGTACAGGATCGAGAGGAAGGCCCCGAAGAACATCAGCGACGAGCCCAGGTCGCGGATCACGAACAGCATCAGCATCGCCGCGCCCCACACCACCAGGAGCGGGCCGAAGTGCTTGAGCGGCGGGATCGTCACTCCCAGGACCCGGCGCGCCCCCATGACCAGCACCTGGCGCGTGTCGCGCAGGTACGAGGCCAGGAAGACGACGATGCCGATCTTGGCGAACTCCGCCGGCTGGAAGGTGACGCCGCCGGCGTGGATCGCCAGGTAGGCGCCGTTCACCGAGCCGCTGAACCGCGGCAGCACCAGCAGCCCGATGCTGCCCAGCGCGATCAGGTACCGGTAGCGCTCCAGCACCCGGTAGTCGCGCAGGAAGACGAGCGTCCCCAGGAAGAAGCCCAGCCCGATCAGGAACGAGATCACCTGGCCCCGGGCGAAGGTGTCGTCGATCCGGTAGATCATCACGATGCCCACCCCGGCCAGGACCGCCACCAGCGGCAGCAGGTAGGGGTCGGCGTAGGGGAGGACGATCCGCACCACCACGTGCGCGGCCAGGCACAGCCCCAGGAACAGCGCGCCGTAGGTCAGCGAGACGTTCGACACCTGCGCCGAGCGCTGGATGAAGATGGCGGTGAACCCGGCCGTCACCAGCAGGGCGGCGGGGATCAGCCCGAACAGCTCCCGGTTCCTCGCGCTCACGAGGCGCCCACCTGTCCCTGCTCGATCTTGCGCACGAGGTCCGAGGCGTCGCCCTGCGAGCGCAGCTGGTGGTCGAGGAGCTTGTGGCGCCGGCCGGTCGGGACTTCGCTCACCGGCACGGCGGAGACGTAGAAGCTCTCGTACAGGTGGACCCCGAACGGGCCATTCCACGGCAGTCCGCGGTACACGGCGACGAACCCGTCGTGGGTGGTGCCCACGAAGTACACCGCGCGGGTGGCCACCCAGGCGCCGGCGGCCAGCGCGCCCAGGATCGCGACTACGATCAGCGTGGGCACCAGGCCCCGGATCCGGCGGCGGCGCCCGCGCGCAGCCGCCGGCGCGGCCGGCTTGCGCCGTCGGGGCAGCGGAACGGTGCGCCGCGGCGCCGCTGCGGACTCGGCCTCCGCTGTCGCCTTGGCCGCCTCGACCTGCTCGGCTGAGGGAGCGGGCACGCCGATCTGCGTCGGCTGGTCGGTCACCGCCCCGTCGGCCACGTCCTCCAGCGAGAACAGGACGACCGTGATGTTGTCCCGCCCCCCGCGGTCGTTGGCCTCGGCGATCAGCTCGCGGCCCACCCGCTCCAGCCCGGCGCCGTCGCCGTCGCCGAAGATCTCCTCGATGCGCTCCTCGGGCACCATGGCGGTCAGCCCGTCGCTGCAGAGGAGGAAGACGTCGCCCGCCTGGGCGGGGACCGACACCGTGTCCACGTCCACCCGGGCCTCCGGACCCAGCGCGCGCGTGATCACGGACCGCTGCGGGTGCTCCTCGGCCTCCTCTTCCGTGAGCTTTCCGCGCCGCTTGAGCTCCTCCACCAGCGAGTGGTCGCGCGTCATCTGCTCCAGGCGGCCGTCGTGCAGGCGGTAGGCGCGCGAGTCGCCCACGTGTGCGAGCGCCACCGCCCGGTCGCCCACGTAGGCGGCGGTGACCGTGGTGCCCATGCCCGCCCGCTCGGCGTCCTGGCGCGACAGCTCGTGGATCTGGGCGTTGGCCTCGCGCACGCGCCCGGCCACCCGCTCCTCGTCGTTGCCGCCGTCGGGGAGCCCGCTCTCCAGCACCTCGACCAGCAGGCTGGAGGCCACCTCCCCCGCCCGGGCACCGCCCATCCCATCCGCCACCGCGAACAGCGGGGGCCGGGCGTAGAACGCGTCCTCGTTGCTGCGGCGCTGGCGACCGGTGTCGGTGCGGGCGAAGCTGTCGGCGACCCGGAGCATGGTCAATGCACGAAGGAGAACTCGTTGTCGCCGATGCGGATGCGGTCCCCGGGGTGCAGCGGCTGGGGGCCGTCCAGGCGGGTGCCGTTGAGGTACGTGCCGTTGGTGGAGTCGAGGTCCTCGATCACCAGCACGTCGCCCTGGGGCACGATGCGGGCGTGGCGGGAGGAGGCGAAGGGATCCTCGAGGCGGATGTCGGCCAGCGTGCCGCGCCCGAGCACGACCCCGCCGGTGACGTCGTACTCGTCCCCGGAGCGCATGCCCATGGCCTGCTCCACCCGCAGGCGCGGCTCCCACTCGTCGAGTCCCTCGGGAGCCAGCCCGGCGGACGCGGCGTGCATTCCCGTGGCATCGGGCGGGAGCTCGGTGGCGGTCACGCCGCGGCGGAGGTCCTTGAGGGCGCTGCGCGCCACCCACATCAGGAACAGGTAGAGGACCGCGAGGAAGCCGAACTTCAGCGCGACCGAGGCGGGGTCCAGCAGGGCGGCGTAGGGCACCGGCGCTCCTACTCGAGCTCGAACCGCAGCTCGCAGGTCCCGAGCTCGATGCGGTCCCCCCCGGTCAGCGGCACCGCGCCGCGGATCCGCCGCCCGTTGACCACGGTGCCGTTGGTCGAGCCCAGGTCGCCGATCGACCACCCGTCCTCGGTGGGAAGCACCTGGGCGTGGCGGCGGGAGACGTTGGCGTCCTCGAGCACGACGTCGCAGTCGCGGCTGCGACCGATCACCGCGCCGGTCCGGCCCACCATCATGCGCCGGCCGTCCACCACCAGGATCGCGCTGGACCGAGCCGGTGGCGGCGGCCCGGCCTCCGCCGGGCGCAGCCGCTCGGAGCTGTAGATCATCGTGTGGCCGACGTCGCCCTGCTGCGCCTCGGCCGCCCCGTTGTCGGCGGCGTGCACCAGGCGGGCCTGGATGCCGAACTCGCCCAGCGACAGTCGGTCGTCGGTGTGGAACGCGATCTCGGGGCGCGAGAGCAGCGCCAGCCGCTCCAGCCGGGCGTGCTCGAGCAGGTAGCCGGAGAGCTCCTTGGACAGCGCGTCCTCGTAGTCCGCGAACCGATCGTGGTCCTGGGCGGAGACGTAGACGTGGTACTCGTTGGGCGCGTAGACCTTGGACACGGAGACGACCTTGTGCTCCTCCATCTCGCGAGCGAGCTTGCGGGCGATCTCCACCGGCCGCAGCTCCGACCGGAACGCTCGGCCGAATGCTCCCTCGACGATGCCGGCGATCTTGCTTTCCAGGTTCTTGAAGACGCTCATTCCCCGTCCGGCCATGCTAGATCAGAACGGCGCCGCGCCCGCCGCCGGGGCGGGGGCGTCAGGCACCGCCAGACGGGCGGGCTCGGGGCCGCGCCCCACGCGCAGGGCGAGCGCCGCCGCGGCCGCCACCACCGGTCCGGCCAGCCCTCCGTAGGGGTGCGCGTGGACCAGCGCGGGCGCCGCCAGCTGCGCCGTCGCCGACGTGGCGGCCGCCAGTCCCAGCGCCCACAGCCCGGCGCCCAGGAGGTCGGCGGGGCGCGAGCGACCGCGCACCAGCCAGGGCAGCACCAGCGCCGCGGCGGCCCACGCCACCGCCGCCAGCAGCACCCCGCTGGAGGCCACCGGGGCCAGCACGTGGACGCCCGCGGTCCGGGCCGAGTCCGCCCAGTCGCTCGCCGGCGGGATCGCGCGGAGCGGGCCCAGGTAGAGGCGCCGGCCGAGCAGCGGCTCGGCCAGCGCCGTCCACCACAGTCCCAGCGCCCCCAGCGCAGCCCGGCGACTCCAGGTCCGGGCCTGGCCGGCCAGCGCGCAGAAGGCCACGGCGACCCCGGCCATGCCCAGCAGCGGCGCCAGCGCCGGCAGCGACCACGCCCGGCCGGCCCGGGGCAGGAGCAGCGGGCAGGCCACCAGCGCCGCGGCCACCACCAGGGCGGTGCCGGGGGCGCGCGCGGGGGGCGCGGCCAGCCACGCCACCGCGGCCAGGGCAGCGGCCAGCCAGCCCAGCCGGGGCAGCAGGGCGACCGCTCCTGCCGTCCCGGCGGCGGCCAACCCCGGGGCCACTCCCACCGGCGCCAGGGTGGTGGCCCCCGCCGCCAGCGCGCCCGCGGCCAGCGCGGCCCCCAACCGCCCGGCGCCGGGCGGGAGCGGCAGCCGGGGCGGGGGGACGGGCAGCGTCCCGCCCTCGTCGGAGACCTCCTCGGCCACGCCCTCCAGCGCCGCGCGCAGGTCGGCCAGCCCGCCCCGCTCGTCCGGCGCCGGCGACAGCGCCCGGTCGATCGCCGCCACCAGCCCCGCCGGGAGGTCGCCCCGGATCCGCCCCAGCGAGGGGAGGACGGCGCCCAGGCGCCGGGCGGTGTCGGCCGGGCCGGCGCCGCGGACTGGATGGGCGCCGGCCAGCGCCTCGTAGAGCACGAGCGCCAACGCGTACACGTCGGCGGCCGGGCCCACCGCCCGCCCCTCGGCCTGCTCCGGCGCCATGTAGGCCAGCGTCCCCACCACGTCGCCCGTCCGTGTCAG
>VAXS01000207.1 GCA_005883255.1 Actinomycetota bacterium
GTAGAGCGGCTCGAGCTCCACCAGGAGCGGGAACTTCTCGCGTCGAGCCAGGCGCTGGCGGGCGAGGTAGCTGGCGACGCGGAGGCTCTGGCGGAGGGGAACGGCCATCGCTCAGCCGTCCATCATAGACGCCGCCAGGGCCGGTGCCGAAGCCCGCAGGGCGGCGGACGCGCGGCGGAAGCCGCGCAGGGTGGCCAGCGGGCGCCAGGGCTCGCGCCCGGGAGCGTCCAGGACCGCCCGCAGGACGGCCCAGGGGAGCTCGCCGGCGGCCTCGGCGAGCGCGCCGGATTCCATGTCCACGGCGTCGGCGCCGCCCGCCGCCAGGCGCCGGCGGGCGCCGGCCAGCACCGGGCGGGACGACGAGGCGAGCACCGCGGGTCGGGCGGGCACGCCCTGCGCGGCCAGCGCCTCCAGGAGCTCGGCGGCGCCCGGAGGGGAGAACGTGCGCCCGTCGGCGCGGACCTCGGTGGCCACCACCAGGTCGCCGGGCCCGAGCCCGGGCGCCAACGCCCCGCAAAATCCCGCCATCACGACCGCCCGCGCGCCGCCCGCGCGCGCCCGCGCGACCGCCGCGCGGGTCCGGGCGGGCCCCACGCCGCACACCGCCACCGGGAGCCCGGGCGATCCCCGGCGCAGCGCCCGCGCCTCCAGCCACAGGGGCGTGAGGACGAGGACAGGGGCGCCGGCGCCCGCGCCCTCGGCGCCCGTCACCCGCCCAGGATCCGGCCCAGCGCGGCGATCGGGAAGATCAGGCGGTACAAGTGGTAGTTGATGTAGAAGTCGCCTGGGAAGCCCGTGCCGGTGTGCTGGGGCTCGTCCCAGGTGCCGTCGGGCCGCTGGGTGTCCACCAGCCAGGCCACGCCCCGCTCCAGGGCGGGCGACTCGTCGCCCGCCGCGTGCAGCGCCAGGAGCGCCCAGGCGGTCTGCGAGGCGGTGCTCTCGCCTCGCCCGATCCAGGACTCGTCCTCGTAGGAGCGGCAGTCCTCGCCCCAGCCCCCGTCGGGGTTCTGGCGCTGGTGCAGCCAGGCCACCGCGCGCAGGATCGACGGGTGCTCGCGCGGGATGCCGGCGTCCACCAGCGCGGGCACCGCCGCGCCCGTCCCGTACACGTGGTTGACGCCCCAGCGCCCGTACCACGACCCGTCCGCCTCCTGCTGGCCCAGCAGCCACTCCACGGCCTCGCGCGCGGGAGGAGAGTCGGACAGGCCCTCGCCCGCCAGCATCTCGATCGCGTGGGCCGTGACGTCGGCCGACGGGTCGTCGATCACCTCGCCGAAGTCGCAGAACGGCAGCTGGCGGCAGAGCTCGCGCGTGTTGTCCGCGTCGAAGGCGCCGAAGCCGCCTCCGGCGCTCTGCATCCCCAGCACCCAGCGCACGCCGCGCGCCACCGGCTCGTCGATCCGCCAGGGGTGCGGGTGCCGCAGGCGCCGCAGCGCCAGCACCACCTCGGTGGTGTCGTCCACGTCGGGGTAGTTGACGTTGGCGAACTCGAAGGCCCAGCCCCCGGGCGGCAGGTGCGGCCGGCGCACCGCCCAGTCGCCCTTCGCGCGCACCTCCTGCGCCACCAGCCAGTCCCCGGCCGCGAGCAGCGCGGGGTGATCCGGGTCCAGGCCGGCGTCGGTGAGCGCGATGATCGCCAGCGCGGTGTCCCACACCGGCGACTGGCAGGCCTCCAGGCGCTGGAAGCCGTCGGGGTCGTCGATGGTGAAGGCGTCCAATCCCTCCAGCCCCCGGCGCATGACGGGGTGGTCGAGCGGATAGCCCCGCAGGTCCAGCGCCATCAGCGAGTAGACCCAGGGGGGCTGGATCCCGCCCCAGGAGCCGTCGGACTCCTGCCGGCGCACGATCCAGCGCTCGGCGGCGGCCAGCGCCAGCCGTCGCAGCGGGCGCAGCGGCCGGCGATCGTAGGTCCGCGCCAGCCGGTCCAGGCGGGCCAGCAGGCGCCCGGTGGGGGTGCACGGGCGCACGCGCGGAGGCTCCTCGTCCCAGGAGCGCAGCTCGTCGAGGCCGAACGGCAGCGGCCGGACCGGGCGGTAGGCCATGACCACCATCAGCGCGACGATGGTCTGCCGGGCCCAGCAGGCGAAGTCGTAGACGTTCAGCGGCACCCAGGAGGGCAGGAAGATCAGCTCGGCGGGCAGCGCCGGCACCCGGTCCCAGTCCCAGAGCCCGAACAGCGCCAGCCAGATGTGGGTGAACACCCGCGCCCGCTCCAGCCCGCCCTGCGCGCGAATCCACTCGGCCGCCCGCCGCATGTGCTCGGCCTCGGGGGAGTCGCCCGCCAGGCGCAGGGCGGCATAGGACTCCACCGTGGTCGACAGGTCGCCGGGGGCGCCGAAGTAGTTGCCCCAGGTCCCGTCCGCGCGCTGGTGGGCGCGAATCCACTCGGCCGCGCGGCTAGTGCGGCCCTCGTCGCGGATGCCCAGGAACTCCCGCAGCAGGAGGTCCTCGGCGTCCATCGTCACGTTCGTCTCCAGCTCGCCCTTCCACCAGCCCGCCGCGTCCTGGAGGGAGAGCAGGTGATCGCTGGCCCGGCCCAGCGCCTCGCGGGCGCGGACCTCGGCCTCGTCGTAGGCGACGGCGGCGGCGACCGGCCCGGTCATGGCGCGGGATCATATGCGCCAATCAGGCGCTTACGCGATCTCGGGGACTACGCTTGGCCCCGTGACGCGGCTGTCCGAGTACTTCCTGCCCACCGAGCGCCAGCCGCCGGCCGACGCCGAGGCCACCTCGCACAAGCTCATGGTGCGGGCGGGGCTGATCCGCCAGGTGGGGGCGGGGCTGTGGTCGTTCCTCCCCGCGGGCTGGCGCGTCCACCAGCGGGCGGTGCAGATCGTGCGCGAGGAGATCGACGCGATCGGCGGGCAGGAGATGCTGATGCCGGTGCTGCAGCCCGCCGAGCCCTGGCGCCGCACGGGCCGCTACGCGATCGAGGAGCTGTTCAAGCTCGAGGACCGGCGCGGGGCCGACCTCGTGCTGGGGATGACGCACGAGGAGGTCATCACGCTCCACGTTGCGCAGTCCGTGCGCTCCTACCGCGACCTGCCGTTGATCCTCTACCAGTTCCAGACCAAGGAGCGCGACGAGCCCCGCCCGCGCGCCGGCGTGCTGCGGACCCGCGAGTTCATCATGAAGGACTCCTACACGTTCGACCGCGACGCCGAGGGCCTGGCGGCCGGCTACGACAAGCACATCGTGGCCTACGACCGCATCTTCGACCGCTGCGGGCTGGAGTGGTACCGGGTGGAGTCGGACGTGGGGATGATGGGCGGGCTGGGCGCGCACGAGTACATGGCGCCGTGCGCGGCGGGCGAGAACGAGGTGGCGCTGGCCGACGGCTACGCGGCCAACGTGGAGGTCGCCTCGGCCGAGGCCCAGCCGGTCGAGGTGCCCTCGGAGCTCGACGCGCCCGAGCCGGTGGAGACGCCGGGCCTGACCACGGTGGAGCAGGTGGCGGGCGCGCTGGGGGTCCCCGCCGGCGCCCTGCTCAAGGCGTTCCCCGTGGTCGTGGAGGACCGGGGAATGGTGATGGCGCTGGTGCGCGGCGACCACCGGGTCAACGAGGTCAAGCTGCGCAACGCGCTGGGCGCCGCCTTCCGGCCAGCGCACGCCGAGGAGGTGGCGGAGCGGATCGGGCCCGTGGGGTTCATCGGGCCGGTGGGGGCCGACGTCCCGGTCCTGCTCGACGAGGGCGTGGGGGTGGGCGGGTACGTCACCGGCGGCAACCGGGCGGACCTGCACCTGCGCGGCGTGGAGCCCGGCCGCGACTTCGCCTTCGAGCGCGCGGACATCCGCCGCGTCGAGCCCGGCGACCGGGTGGACGGCCGGGCGATCCGGATCGAGGCGGCGATCGAGGTGGGCAACATCTTCAAGCTGGGCACGCGCTACTCCGAGGCCCTGGGGGCCACCTACCTGGACGAGGACGGGCGCGAGCGACCGATCTGGATGGGCTCCTACGGCATCGGGCCCGCCCGGATCGCCGCGGCCGCCGTCGAGCAGAACGCCGACGAGCACGGCATCGCCTGGCCCCGGCCCCTGGCGCCGTTCGACGTGCACCTGGTCGGGCTGGGCCAGCCCGGCAGCGAGGAGCGCGCGCACGCCGACCGCCTGTACGAGGAGCTGCGCGAGGCCGGGCTGGAGGTGCTGTACGACGACCGCGACGCCGGCGCCGGGGAGAAGTTCGCCGACGCCGAGCTCCTGGGCTGCCCGCTGCGGCTGACCGTGGGGAGGCGGACGCTGCAGGACGGCCGGCTCGAGGTGCAGGTCCGTCGCGGGCGCGAGGCGCGCACGCTGCCGCTCGACGGCACGGCCGAGGCGGTGCGCGAGCTGTGGGCGAGCCTCGCCTAGGCGACCGGACGCGGGCTCGCGTCGAGCGCGCCCGGATGGGCACGCGGCGCCGGCTGGGGCTGGATCGCTCCGGACCGCCGCCGCCCGAGACTCTGGCCGGGCACCCGCTGAACCCGTGGACGATCCCCAACGCCATCGGGTTCGTCCGGCTGGCGCTGATCCCGGCCTTCCTGATCCTGGACATGTCCAGCCGGGACGGCCAGGACGCGCTCCCCGCGGCCCTGTTCGCGTTCGGGGCCGGCGGCGACTACCTGGACGGGATCGTGGCCCGCCTCACCGGCCAGTACAGCCGCCTGGGCGCGCTGCTCGACCCGGTGGTCGACCGCCTGCTGGTCCTGTCCGGCGTGGCCGTGTGCTGGCGCTTCGACCTGCTCCCCCGGTGGGCCCTGGCGGTGCTCATCGCCCGCGAGGTGGCTGTGGTGGCTCTGGCCCGGATCGGCCTGCGTCGGGGCCAGGACCTCAAGATCAACTGGCCGGGGCGTCTGGCCGTGTGGCCCACCATGAGCGCGATCGTGTTCGCCCTCATCGGGGTGCTGACCCTGGCCGAGGTGCTGCTCTACGTCGGCTTGGCCCTGGGCCTGGCGGCCCTGGCGATGTACGCTCGCGACGGCGTATCCGCGCTGCGCGCTGCACGATGACGCCCCACCCTCAAGCTCAGCTTGACCCTCTCGGTTTCGCTGGTATGCTCGCCGCTCCGCCCGCCCGCTCGAGGAAGGACCTGAATTGGATGACACGTTTCCCGACCTTGGGTCGCTGAGCGACCAGGAGCTGAAGGACCTCATCCAGCAGCTCACCGAGGAGGAGATGGAGGTCTCCTACCGGCGCCGCATCCTGCACGGCAAGATCGACATCCTGCGGGCCGAGCTCGTCAACCGCCTGCGCAAGAAGCACGAGGGCGGCGAGGAGGTCATCACCGGCGCGGACGTCGAGAAGCTGACCGACATCCTCGCCGGGCGAGTTCCCGCGGCGGCCGACGAGCAGTAGCGGCGCGGGAGGGGGCGCAGCGGCGTGGCCGTCCACTGCCCGGAATGCGGGTTCGTCAACGACGAGGGCTCGAACTACTGCCGCAAGTGCGGCGCCTACCTGGGCGCGAGCGAGCCCAGCGACCCGACGACGGCCACCTACCGGGTGGGCGAGACCGGCGACATCGAGCCGGTGGAGCTGGAGGAGGTGGTCGCCCAGGGGGCGGCGCTCGTGATCCGCTCGGGCGGCGGACGGGTGGGGGAGACGTTCGCGGTGGAGGGCGAGCGGATGAGCATCGGCCGCCGGCCCGAGTCGGACGTGTTCCTCGACGACGTGACGGTCTCGCGCGACCACGCCCTGCTGGTGCGGCGCGGCGGCGCCTACTACCTGGACGACTGCGGCTCGCTGAACGGGACCTACGTCAACCGCCAGCGCGTGGACTCGCACCGGCTGGAGGACGCCGACGAGCTGCAGATCGGGAAGTACAAGCTGACCTACCTGGAGCGGTGATGGCTGCTGAGACGGACCTGCCGGCAGAGCCGGAGGCGGCGCCGAGACGGGCGACGATGACGATCGGGGCGGTGTGCAAGGCGCTGCTGCCCGAGTTCCCCGACATCTCGATCTCCAAGATCCGCTACCTGGAGGACCAGAAGCTGCTGAGCCCCAAGCGGACGCCGGGCGGCTACCGCCTGTACGCGGCCACCGACGTGAACCGGCTGCGCGCGATCCTCCGCCTCCAGCGCGACGAGTTCCTCCCCCTCCGGGTCATCCGCCAGGAGCTGGCCTCGGGGCGGGGGCAGATGGGCGCCGGGGCCAAGGCCGGCGCGTTGGACGGGCGCCGCCTGCGGGCCGCGGTCACCGTGCGCGAGCGCGGGGCGCTCCACACGCTCGACGACGTGCTGGACGACACCGGGGCCAAGCCCGAGCTGGTGCGCGAGCTGGAGGAGTACGGGGTGATCAAGGGCGAGACCCGCGCCGGCGTGCGCTACTACGACGAGACCGAGCGCGAGATCGTGCGCGCCGTACGGGAGCTCGCCCGCCACGGGGTGGGCGGGCGCAACCTGCGGGTCTTTCGCAGCTCCGCGGATCGCGAGGCCGCGCTCCTGCAGCAGATCCTGGGCCCGGCGCTGCGCTCCCGCAACCCCGAGAAGCGCAAGGAGGCGATCGAGACCCTGGAGAACCTGGCGGCCGTCGCCACCCAGCTCAAGCACCTGCTGCTGATCCGCGACCTGCGCAAGATCGCCGGCTAGCGGTCGGTGGACCTGCGCGATCGCATCCGCGACATCCCGGACTTTCCCCGCCCGGGCATCGTGTTCAAGGACATCACCCCGCTGCTGCTGGACCCGGCGGCCATGGGCGAGGCCACCCGGGCGCTGGCCGTCTACGCCCGCGCGCGCGACGCCGAGCTGGTGGTCGCCGCCGAGGCCCGGGGGTTCATCTTCGGGGCGGCGGTGGCCCGGGAGCTCGAGGTCGGCTTCGTCCCCGCCCGCAAGCCGGGCAAGCTGCCCAGCCCCACCGTGAGCGCCGAGTACGCGCTCGAGTACGGCGTGGACACCCTGGAGCTGCACCGCGACGCCCTGCGCGACGGCACCCGGGTCCTGGTCCACGACGACCTGATCGCCACCGGCGGGACGGCGCGGGCGGTGTGCGACCTGGTGCGGCAGCTGGGCGGCGAGGTGGTGGGTTGCGCCTTCGTGGTGGAGCTGGGCTTCCTGGAGGGCCGCCGGCGGCTGGACGGCCTGGACGTCCACTCCCTGGTCGTCTACGACCGCGAGTGAGCGCGTGCCCCGGACCGCCCGCACCCGCACCCTGCGCGCCGCGCCGGAGGACGTGTGGGAGGTGGTGGCGGATCCGCACCACTTCCCGCGCTGGTGGCCGCGCGTGGACCGGGTGGAGGCGGTCGACGACGGCCGCTGGACCAAGGTCTTCACCACCCGCAAGGGGCGGCCGGTCCGCGCCGACTTCGTGCTGGTCGACGTCCAACCCCCGCACGTGTGCGCCTGGCGCCAGGAGGTCGAGGACTCCCCGTTCGAACGGGTGCTGGGCGACTCCGTGACGGAGGTGCGGATCGAGCCGGCGCCGGAGGGGGCGTCGGTGACGATCGAGCAGCGCCAGAAGCTGCGGGGCATGGCGCGCCTGGGCGGGCTGCTGGTCCGCCGCGCCACGGGGCGGGTGCTGGACGAGGCGCTGGACGGTCTGGAGCGGGCCTGTGTCCGTTGAGCCGGCGCGCGGCCGCTGGTGGGGATGGGGCGACGACGCGCACGCCCTGGAGCTGCCCGAGCCGGCGCTGGCGCTGCTGCGCGCCGAGCTCGAGGTCGACGATGTGCGGCGGGCGCCGGTGGCGCTGGAGGACGTGCGCCTGGGCGAGCCGGCGCTGCGCCCGGAGGCGCACGCCCGGCTGGCCGCGGTGGTGGGCGCCGAGAACGTGCGCCAGGACCGGGCCGAGCGGGTGCTGCACGCCGCCGGGAAGGGCTATCCCGACCTGGTGCGCCAGCGGGCGGGCGACTGCGAGCGGGCCCCCGACGCCGTGGTCCACGCGGGCGACGGCGACCAGCTGGCGGCGATCCTGGAGGCCTGCGGGCAGGAGGCGGTGGCGGTCGTCCCGTTCGGCGGCGGCACCAGCGTGGTGGGGGGAGTGGAGCCGCTGCGGGGCGACTTCCCCGCGGTGGTGGCTCTCGACATGGGTGCGCTCGACCGCCCGGTCTCGGTGGACCGGGCTTCGCTCACGGCGGTGCTGGAGCCGGGGATGCGCGGCCCCCGGGTGGAGGCGGCGCTGCGCGCGCACGGGCTCTCCCTGGGCCACTACCCGCAGAGCTTCGAGTACGCCACCGTGGGGGGCTGGGTGGCCACCCGGTCGGCGGGGCAGGCGTCCACGGGCTACGGCCGGATCGACGACCT
>VAXS01000001.1 GCA_005883255.1 Actinomycetota bacterium
CACCTGGCGGGAGTAGGCCAGGCGGCGGCGCAGCTCGGCCAGGTGGGCGCGCTCGCGGCGCAATGCGATCTGCGTGCGCTCGAGCTGCGCCCGCGCCCGGTCGAGCTCGGCCTGCACCTGGGCCTGGCGGCGCTGCAGGATCGCGATGTCGCCGTCGAGCTGGTCGATGATGCGCGACAGCTGGGCCACCGCCGACGAGAGCGACTGCTCGCGCGAGCGCGCCTGGTCGAGCTGGGACTGGGCGTGGTCGAGCCGGGAGGCATCGGAGCTGCCCGGCAGTCCGGCCCACAGCGCCAGGGGGACGGCCGCCGCGACCACGAGCGCGGCCAGCCGGCCTCGGATGGGTGACGGACGTCGCATTCGATTGCGCCTACGGGGTTAGCTGACGGGCTCGCGCCGCTGTGCGGCGCTACGCCGACGGCTCCGGGTCGGCGATTCGCCCCGGGGACATAACAATGGGTCCCCCGTTTCTCTGCCTTTGCAGGGAATTCGGCGGCGGGGAGCCTACCACTCGGGGCGCGCCGTAGGATCCGGTCGATGTCGGAGGAGGGGCTGCGCCGAAGCGAGGAGAAGATGCGCGCGGCCGGGGTGCCCGACGTCGCCGTCGCCACGTTCCGCCACTACTACCGGCAGCTGGAGGCGGGCGCCACGGGGATGCTCCCCGAGTCCGAGATCGAGCCGGTGGAGTCGCTGCCCGACGCGGGCGACCTGCCGGACGACCAGGCGGCCACCCGCGAGGCGCTGGAGGGCGCGGTGATCGTCAAGCTCAACGGCGGGCTGGGGACGAGCATGGGGATGCACGGTCCCAAGTCCCTGCTGCCGGTCAAGGACGGGCTGACCTTCCTCGACGTCATCGCCCGCCAGACGATCGAGCAGCGCCGCCGCCACGGGGTCCGCCTGCCGCTGGTGCTGATGAACAGCTTCTACACGCGCGAGGAATCGCTGGCCGCCCTGGAACGCCACCCCGAGCTGGCGGCCGACGTCCCGCCGGACTTCGTGCAGAACCAGGAGCCGAAGCTCACGGTCGAGGGGCTCGAGCCGGTGGAGTGGCCGCCCGATCCCGAGCTCGAGTGGGCGCCGCCCGGGCACGGGGACCTGTACACCGCGCTGGTGACGTCCGGGATGCTGGAGACGCTGCTCGACCGCGGCTACCGCCACGCCTTCGTCTCGAACTCCGACAACCTGGGCGCGGTGCTGGAGCCCCGGATCCTGGGCTGGCTGGCGGCCGACGAGATCCCGTTCCTGATGGAGGTGGCCGACCGCACGGAGGCCGACCGCAAGGGCGGGCACCTGGCGCGCCGGCGGAGCGACGGGCAGCTGGTCCTGCGCGAGTCGGCCCAGACGCCGGACGAGGACGCCGACGCCTTCCAGGACATCCGGCGCCACCGCTACTTCAACACCAACACGCTGTGGGTCGACCTGCGGGCGCTGGCCGCCGTGCTGGCCGAGCGCGACAACGTCCTGGGGCTGCCGATGATCGTCAATCGCAAGACCGTCGATCCCGCGGACCCCTCGTCGCCGCCCGTCTACCAGCTGGAGACCGCGATGGGCGCGGCCATCTCCGTGTTCCCGGGGGCGCGGGCGCTGCGCGTGTCGCGCGAGCGCTTCGCGCCGGTGAAGACCACGAACGACCTGCTGGGCCTGCGCTCGGACTGCTACGTGCTCACCGACGACGCCCGGGTGGTGGTCTCGCCGCAGCGCACGCGCGGGCCGCTGTTCGTGGACCTCGACCCCGCCCACTACAAGCTCCTGGGCGACTTCGACGCCCGCTTCCCGGCGGGGCCGCCCTCGCTGCTGGACTGCGAGCGCCTGGTGGTGCGGGGCGACGTGCGGTTCGGCGCCGGGGTGGTGGCCCGGGGCGAGGTCGAGGTCGAGCACCGCGGCGACGGCCAGGGCGCGATCCCCGACGGCGCCGTGCTGGAGGGGCGCGTCGAGGTGACCTAGAGCGCGCTAGCCCGCGCGCACCGTGCGCAGCAGCACCCGGGAGCGGGGGCGCGCGAAGCGGACGACGGTGGTGGGCGGGCGCGCGTGCGCGGGGGTGGCGGCCGCCCGATGCCGCGCCTCCGCCCCGCGCGGCGGGCGATTGGTTGACTTTGTAGTAGCCCTGTGGGACATTGCTGGCACCCTCTCACGCCCAACCAGGCGGATCAATGTCGCACAAACTGGATTTGACCGACCTCGATCGTGACGCGGCCACTTCGCTCACCGCCCAGCTGGTCGAGCGGTTCCGGGACGCGATCGACCGGGGCGAGCTGGGTCCCGGGGAGAAGCTGCCCACCACGCGCGCGCTGGCCGAGGAGGTGGGCGTCAACCACCTGACCGCGGTGCGTGCCTACCGCCGCCTGGCGGAGGAGGGATACGTCACCGCCACGGTGGGCCGGGGGACGTTCGTCCGCCGGGTCCCGCCGCCGGCCGCCGCCGACGGCCCCGGGGACGTCTCCTGGCAGGCCGCGGTGCTCCCCGAGGCGCCGCCCTCGTACCCCAACCAGGTCCTGGCGCAGTCGCTGCGGCTCCCGGTCGACCCGGACGCGATCTCGTTCGCCCACGGGTGGCCAGACCCGGCGCTGTATCCGGTGGCGGACCTGGCCGCGGCCACCCGCGAGGTGTTCGACGAGCTCGGCGCCGACACCCTCACCTATTCGGAGCCCGCGGGCGTCCCGGAGCTGCGCGAGCTGATCGCCGCCCGGGGCCGGGAGGCCCACTTCGCCTCGGAGCCCGAGGAGATCGTGGTTACGTCCGGCGCCCGCCAGGGCCTGGACCTGGTGGGGCGGGCGCTGGTCTCGCCCGGCGACGTGGTGGCCGTGGAGTCGCCCACGTTCATGGGAACGCTGACGTCGCTGCAGCGCACGGGCGCCCGGGTGGTGGGCGTCCCCGTGGACGAGGACGGACTCGACGTCGCGGCGCTCGAGCGCCTGCTCGCCCGTCACGAGGTCAAGCTGGTGGCGCTCCAGAGCTCGTCCCACAACCCCACCGGCGCCGACCTCTCCGACCAGCGCCGCGAGCGGCTGCTGGCGCTGGCCCGCGAGCGCTCGTTCTTCGTCCTCGACGACGGCGTCTACGCCACCGTGCGCTATACCGGCGGCGAGCGGCCCCGCCTGCGCGCGGCGGCGCCGGGCCACGTGATCTACGTCGACTCGCTCTCGAAGACGGTGGCGGGCGGCCTGCGGCTGGGCTGGCTGGCCGCGGCCGGGCCCGCCCGCCAGCGGCTCCTGGACGAGAAGCTGGCAGCCGACATGCACACCTCGACGCTGGTGCAGCACGTCGTCGCCCGCTACCTGGCGGCGGGGCACCACGAGGCGCTGCTGGCCGCCACCAACCCGATCTACCGCGAGCGGCGCGACGCGCTGCTGGAGAGCCTGCGCCGGCGGCTGGGCGACGAGGTGGAGGTGGCCGAGCCCCGCGGCGGACACCACCTCTGGCTGCGGCTGCGACCGGAGGTGGACGAGCGCCTGCTGGTGGCCGAGTGCCTGCGCCACGGCGTCGGGGCCATCCCCGGGGCCGCGATGACGGCCGAGCCCCTGGGACAGGCTCACCTGCGCCTCTCGTTCTCGATGGTGCCGCTGGAGCGGCTGGACGAGGGCGTGCGCCGGATCGCGGTGGCGCTGCGCGCCGTCCGGCGCGCCCAGCGCCAGGGCCTGGTCGCCGTCTCCTAGCTTCCGGCCAGCGGGATCCGGACCTGGTCCTCGAGCGCGGGCGGGTCGTGCTCGTGCTCGGTCCCCACCGCGGCGTAGCAGGAGATGGTCAGCGCGCCGGGCTCCACCTCGAGCTGCAGCAGCTGCTTGTACAGCGGCGGGTCGTCGACGTCGAAGATCTCGGAGAAGAACGAGTGGAGCGGTCCGCGCGTCCGGCGGAAGCGAGGCCAGATCAGGTTCGCCAGGTCCTCCTGGTCGGGGGTGAGCCGGCGGGTCGTTCCCCGGGTGGGCTGGCCTCCCATGCGCTCGGCCAGCCAGGTGGCCGCGTCGAGGGCGTCCAGCGTGGTGCGCCGGTGGAAGAAGGCGATGCGGAACCCGTGCAGGCTGGCGACATAGCGCAGCGCCAGGGCGCTGACCAGGCCGGGCAGCGCCAGCAGGATCGCGACCTCGATCGCCCACCAGCGGGGCGCGCGCCAGACGAGGAGGAGCGCGGCGAGCGCGGAGGACGCCGCGCCCACGATCGCCGCCCGCCAGATGAGGTGGCGGAGCTCGCGGCGCACCACGCGCGCGTAGAACTCCAGCGACGCGCCCCGCAGCGGAAAGCTGCGGAAGCCGTCGCCGCGGACCGGGTCGGGGTTGGAGCCGTCCTCGGAGACGATCCCCAGGTCGACCGGCTCGATCCGGTGCGTGGCGTGCATGAACGCGCCGCCCCCGCCGGCCACGACGTACTCGAGCCGCCGGCCGTCCTCCAGCGCGACCGGGTAGCGCTGGTAGTTGTGGATGTCGCCCCCGATCGCGGCCACGTAGCGGTGCGAGGGCTCGCGCACCACGTCGTCCACCGTGAACCCGCGCTGCTCGATCGGGCCCGGGTGGTACTGGCCGTCGACGATCAGCGGCTTGCCGGTGACGAGGACCTTCGGCTTGTCGATCTCGCGCGACACGCGCGCCAGCCAGTCGCCCTGGTCGCGGTCCAGCTGGCCGGAGATCCCGGTGTCGATGCCGACCAGGACCAGCGACCCCAGGTCGATGACCCAGTAGGGCGCGGGTTGCGGAGGGTCGGGGAGTCCCCGGAAGCGCGCCCGCTGCTCGCGGGTGTCGGCGTCCACCGGCTTGGGCTTGCGCCACAGGAGCCGGAGGAGCCCATGCAGGTCGCCCGGCGGCATCCCCCCGGCGGGCGGCAGCCGGTCGCAGAAGGTGAACATGAAGCCCTGCAGCTGGTCGTACCAGTCGTGGTTGCCCGGCAGGGCGTAGATGGGCTTGCCATAGCGCTCGTACGGCCGGAAGAACTTCTCCGGGTAGTCGTTGACGTCGCCCGTGGGGTAGATGACGTCGCTGCAGACGACCATGAAGTCGCTGTCCGCGGCCAGCCCCAGGATCGCCGGCACCAGCACCCACTGCGAGGTGTCGCCCTCGCCCGGGTCGCCCACCACCAGCACGCGGCAACGGCCGTCGGGGGCGCGGCGGTCGACGACCAGAACACGTGCCGGGCCCGGCGGGTGCCCCGCAGCCGCACGTACCAGCCGGGCGCCAGGTCCCGCTCGCTGGCCTGCTGCGCCCGGTCGGATCCCTCCCGGGGGCTGTAGTAGGTGTTCACGGCGCGCAGGCTCTCAGGTCGCGCGGAGCTCGTGGGCGACCGGGCCGTGGCCGGCGCCGGTGCGCGCGATCGCCGCCCGCAGCTCGGCCAGGTCGTCCTCGGTCAGCTCCAGCGAGGCGGCGTCGATCCAGCCGTCCACCTGCTCGGGCGAGCGCGCGCCCACGATCGCGCCGGTCACGCCGGGCCAGGCCAGCGCCCAGGCCACCGCCACCGCGCCGGGCGTGGTCCGGTGGCGCTCGGCCACCGGGCGCAGGGCGTCCTGCAGCTCCAGGTTGCGCGACAGCCGCGGCTCGGTGAACTCGTCGCTGCGCTTGCGCCAGTCGTCGTCGGGCAGCGACTTGGCGCGCTCGCGGCTGAACCGCCCGGTCAGCAGGCCGGACTGCATCGGGCTGTAGGCGATCACCCCCGTGCCGTGCTCCGCGCACCAGGGGATGACGTCGGCGCCGGCGTCGCGGTTGATCATCGAGAACGGCGGCTGCAGCGAGCCCACCTGGCCCCGGGCCTCGCAGCGCTCAAGCAGCCCCACGTCGAAGTTCGAGACGCCGCCGGCCCGGACCTTGCCCTCGTCGATCAAGCCCACCATGGCGTCCCAGGAGTCCTCGACCGGCGTGTCGGGATCGGGCCAGTGGAACTGGTAGAGGTCGATCCGCTCGACGCCCAGCCGGCGCAGCGACGCCTCGCACTCGCGGCGGATGGAGTCGGGGGTCAGGGTCCGGCGCGGGTCGGCGTGCGGATCGCGCTCGTCCCCGACCAGCCCGCACTTGGTGAACAGGTGGGGCCGGTCGGCCTCGGGCAGCGCGCGCCGGGCGCGTCCCACCACCTCCTCGGAGTGGCCCAGGCCGTAGGCGGCCGCGGTGTCCACCCAGTTCACCCCGTGCTCCACCGCGCGGTGGATCGCGGCGATCGAGTCCGCGTCGTCCTGGGTGCCCCAGCCGAAGGCCCAGGGGCCGCCGATGGCCCAGGCGCCGAAACCGACCTTTGTGATCTCGAGGCCGGTGCGGCCGAGCGGGCGGGTGGGAAGAGGCATGCGAGCAAGGTTCGCAGGAATGCCGCCTCCGGAGGCGAAAGGGCTGGCGATGGAGGGATTGCCGCCGCAGCCGCCGCCCGCACAGCCGCCGCCTCCCCCCGAGGGGCCCGCGCCGGGCTGGCAGCCGCCGTCCGGTCCGCCCCCTTCCGGCGGCGAGCACCCGGTCAGCTTCGACGTCGAGTATCCCGACCGCGACCTCGACCGCGTCAGCAGCGGGCTGCGGATCTTCTGGGTGATCCCGATCGCGATCGTGCTGGGCACGGTGGGCGGCGGGACCTACCGCTTCGGGACGGGGAGCAACTCGGCCGTGACCTTCGCCGGCGCCGGCGGCCTGCTGTTCGCCGGTCCCCTGCTGATGATCCTGTTCCGGCAGAAGTACCCGCGCTGGTGGTTCGACTGGAACCTCGAGCTGCAGCGGTTCACGAATCGCGTGTACGTGTACTTCCTCCTCATGGACGACCGCTACCCGTCCACCGACGAGCGCCAGGGCGTCAGGCTCGAATACCCGTACCCCGACGTCCCGCGCGACCTCAACCGCTGGCTGCCGCTGGTCAAGTGGCTGCTGGCCATCCCGCACTACGTGGTGCTCTTCTTCCTCTACATCGGGGCGGTGTTCATGGCCATCGCCGCCTGGTTCGCGGTGGTGTTCACCGGCCGCTATCCCCGGGGCGTCTTCGACTACCTGGTCGGGGTCGGAAGGTGGAGCAACCGGGTGGTGGCCTACGCGTTCACGTTGGTCACCGACGAGTACCCGCCGTTTCGCCTGGCGCCCTAGCCGGCGCAAGATGGGGCCAGGACCCGATTTTGAGCCTCGCCCGTTCGGGCGAACATAGACCCACGATGCAAGCACTCGCCCTGATCGAAGAGTCGCTCGACCCGCGGGAGGCGTGGACCGACGGCGACCCGCTGCCGCGCTGGCGGCCGGACGCCCGCCGGGCCCGGCTGCGACTGATGGCCGCCCGCGGCGACGTGGACGCGGACGCCGTGGCCGACGCCCTGTTGCGCCGGCTGCGGTTCACGGCCGCGCTGCGCGCCGAGCTGGCCAGCGACGGCTAGCCCGGCGCCGACCCGCTAGCGGCGTGCCCGTGCCGGCCTGGTCGGGTACAACCCTGACCCATGTCCCTCATGGTCGCCGCCGGGCCCTTCGGGCACGCGCCCCAGGGCCGGTTCAACTTCGAGCGCCCGCGCCGCGACGGCGTCATCTACTGGGAGCCGTCGCCCCGGCGCGTGCGCGGCATCCTGGGCGACGAGGTGGTGGTGGACAGCCACCGGGTGATGCTCCTGCACGAGACCGGCCACATGCCGGTCTGGTACTTCCCCCGCGAGGACGTCCGCGCCGAGCTGCTCGAGTCCAGCCAGCGCACCACCCGCTGCCCGTGGAAGGGCGAGGCCCGGTACTGGTCGGTGCGCGCCGGTGACCGGGTGGCCAGCGACGCGGTGTGGGCCTATCCCGAGCCGATCGAGGACGCCCCGCCGCTGGCCGGCTACGTGGCGTTCCAGTGGGACGCCATGGATCGCTGGCTGGAGGAGGACGAGGAGGTCCACGTCCACGTGCGCGACCCCTATCACCGGGTCGACGTGCTGCCCAGCTCGCGGCACGTACGCGTCTCGCTGGAGGGAGAGCTGCTGGCCGAGAGCGACCGTCCGCTGGCGCTCTTCGAGACCGCGCTGCCGCCGCGCTGGTACCTGTCGCCGGCGGACGTCCGGACCGACCTGCTGGAGCCCTGCGCCGAGGTCCGGACCGGCTGCCCCTACAAGGGCGAGGCCGAGTACCGGCCGGTGCGGGTGGGCGACCGGGTGGAGCGCGCGCTGGTGTGGACCTACGCCGACCCGCGGCGCCAGGTGGCGCCGATCGCTGGGCGCCTGTGCTTCTTCGACGAGCGCGTTGACCTCGAGCTGGACGGCGAGCTGCAGGAGCGCCCGCGCACGCAGTGGTCGTCACCCGACTGGGCGGGCCAGCCCGGCTGACCGCTAGACCCGGGCCAGCAGCCTGGCCGCCTCGCGCTCGATGCCCGCGGCCACCGCCCCCGGGTCCTCGACCGCGGCCGGATCGGCGCACAGGCCGAAGGCCACCGTGCCTGCGTAGGACAGCGCGGTCACGCGCAGCGCGTGGTGCTCGCCGATCTCGGCCAGCGACAGCATCCGCGCGACGCGGGCGCCGGCGACGAAGCGGTCCTCGGCCGGCCCCGGGACGTTGGAGACGCACAGGGCGAACAGGCGCGGGCTCGCTGTCACGCGCGCGGCGAACCGGGCGAGCGGACCGGGGGCGTGCCCCAGCTCGCCGGACAGCGCGTCGAGCGTCTCGGCGTCGTGATGGCGCTTGCACTCCGCGGTGGCGGCGTTGATCGCGCGCAGCCGCCGCACCGGGTCGGCCTCGTCCAGCGGCAGCGCCACGCAGATGTAGGAGTCGCGGTTGGCCAGCGCGTCCGGGTGGGCGTCGCGGGCGTGCAGCGAGACAGGGACCTTGACGCGCAGCTCGTGTGGAGCCGCCCCGTGACGCTCCATCCAGGCGCGCAGGCCACCGGCCACCAGCGCCAGGATCACGTCGTTGACGGTGGCGTGCCCCGGCTGGGCGTGGCCGACCCGCTCCAGGCCGGCCAGCGGCGCGGTGGCGACGGCGATGGCCCGCCCGGTGCCCAGGGGACGGTCCAGCGGCGAGGGCCCGGGCTCGCGCCGCCGCTCGCGGACCAGGGGTCCCGGCAGTCGCGCCAGCAGCCGCAGGGCCCCTGCCGCCGCGTCCGGTCGCCCGGCCGCGACCGGAGGCTCAGGGTCCGGCGGCTCGGCCGTCGCCGGAGCCGCATCCCACAGGACCGCCGCGCCCAGCCGCAGCGACGCCGTCCCGTCCGCCAGGCAGTGGTGCAGCTTCCAGACCAGGGCGGCGCCTCCCCCGTCGAGCCCGGCCACCAGGTCCAGCGTCCACAGCGGATGGGCGCGGTCGAGCCGCTCGCACATCAGCCCGGCCACGATCGCCCGCAGGCCGGCCTCGTCGATCTGGCCGCGGGTGGGCACCCGGCGGACGTGGCGGGCCACGTCGAAGTCGGGGTCGTCGACCCAGGCCGGCCCGGCCAGGCCGAGCGCAGCGGGAGCCAGGCGCTGGCGCAGGCGGGGCGCGGCGTCCAGGCGGGCGGACACGTGCGCGCGCAGGCGCGCCAGGTCGAGCGGCGGCCCGCCGGCGGGCGGATCGAGCACCAGGACCTTGCACGTGTGGCCGGCGATCCGCTCAGACTCCAGCGCGAGGATCCGCGCGTCCTCGTCGCTGAGACGCTCCGGCGACATCGGAGCGGCGGCGGCTACTGGCGCGGGGGCTCGGAGTGGCGGACGAACGTGCGGCGCTTGGTGGGATAGCGCCGGGTGTACACGGCCCGGGCGGCGCCGATCGTGGTCAGCACGATCACCCCGAAAACCAGCCAGTCCGCCCAGTTGGTGGCGGCGTTCACCACCAGCCACGCCAGTCCGGCGACGATCACCGCGAAGACGGCGGCTTGCAAGAGGGTGCGCGACTGCATCAGGATGGCCCCTCGCTCCGGGACCAGCCGAGCATACCGTCGCCGCCCGACCCGACTGGAGGAATCGCATGCTTAACACAATCGCCGTCGGCACCGACGGCACCGACACCGCCGCCAAGGCGGTCGAGTTCGCCATCGACCTGGCTCGGCGCTACGAGGCCCGGCTGGTCGCCATCAGCGCCTACCGGCCGGTGAGCGAGTCGCGCCTGAAGGGCGAGCAGAAGGACGCGCCCGAGGAGATCCAGTGGTCGATCAACCCCACCGAGGACGTCGACGCGATCCTCTCCGACGTGGAGGAGCAGGCCCAGGCCGCCGGACTGAGCACCACCACCGTGGCCGGCGACGGCGATCCCGCCGACGTGCTGGTCGAGCACGCCGAGGAGCAGGGCGCCGACGCGCTGGTCATCGGCAACAAGGGCATGCAGCGCCGGATCCTGGGCAGCGTCCCCAACAGCGTGGCCCACAAGGCGAGCTGCACCGTGATCGTGGTCAAGACCACCTAGGCGGCCGGCGCGCGGCGACGGCCACGGCCGTCGGCCTGCGCCGCCAAAAGCGACGCGCCCAGCGCCCCGCCCAGGTCGCCCAGGCTCGCCGGGTGGATGGCGGGCGGGCGGTCCGACGTGAACAGGTGGGGCATCATCGCGTGCTCGATCCGCCGGACGTACTCCTCGCCGAAGCGCACGCCGAGCCCGCCGCCGATCACCACCGCCTCCGGGTCGATCACGTTGCAGGCCGAGGCCACGCCGGCGCCCAGCGCCTCCACCGCCCGGTCGAGCAGGTCCAGCGCCATCTGGTCGCCGTGCTGCGCCGCCCGCCACCAGATCCCGGCGGTCAGCCGGTCGCGCCCGCGTTTCTCGGCGATCTCGAACAGCCTGGTCTTGTCGCCCTTGGCCGCCAGCCGGCGCGCCCGCGCCTCCATGCTGGCCCGGCCGGCGTAGGCCTCCATGCAGCCCTTGCGCCCGCAGGTGCAGCGCGCGCCGTCGACCTTGATGCACACGTGGCCGATCTCCGCCGCGGCGCCCCGGCCCGTCCAGTCGTGCCCGTCGAGCACCAGTCCGCCGCCCACGCCGGTCCCCCAGAACACCCCGAGGATGGAGCGGTAGGGCTTGCCGGCGCCGAGCTTGAACTCGGCCGCCGTCGCCACCTGGACGTCGTTGCCCACCACCACCGGCGCGCCCACCTCCCGGGAGAGCGTCGGGCCGAGCGCGAACGAGCCGTCCCAGTCGGGCAGGTTGCGCGCCTGGCCCACGATGCCCCCGGGCTCGATCTCGCCCGGAGAGCCGACCCCCACCGCGCTCAGCGTGCCCGGCCGCAGCTGGGCGTTCTCCCCGGCCGCCCGGAGCGCCTCGGCCATGCGCGACGCCACCGCGGGCGGACCGCCGTCGCGCGGAGTGGGGAGGCGCGCCTGACCGCGGATCCGGTGGCGGGCATCCACGACGACCGCCTGGATCTTGGTGCCACCGAGGTCGATCCCGCCCCGCATGTCGGTTCCTAGGATGCCAGGAGCCGCTGGACCAGCGCCAGGTACTGGAGCAGGCTGCGGACGGCCAGGAAGTCGTCGCGGACCCGTTCCTGTGCGGCGTGGCCGATCTGCTCGGCGCGCGCGGGGTCCTGCAGCAGCCCGCTCACCGCGGCGCCGTAGGCCGCGAGGTCGGCGGGGTCGTCCAGCAGCAGGCCGCTGTGGCGGTCGACGATCTGGTCCTGGATGCCGCCGATGCGCGATGCCACCACCGGTCGCGCCTTCCACATCCCCTCGGCCACGGTGAGGCCGAAGCCCTCCGCGATGCTCTTCTGCACGACCACGTTCGCCCGGCGCTGGAGCGCGTTGACGATCGCCGCGTTCTCGGCGGCGCTCTGCATCGGCAGGCAGGCGAGGTGCAGGCGCTCGCGCGCGGCCGACGGCAGGCCCTGATACAGCGCCTTGGCCTCGCGCAGCACCTCCACGCCCTCGGGGTCGTCGGCCACCGCGTCCACCGCGGGCCCCGCGTAGACCAGGTGCGCGTCGGTGTGGGGGGCGACGTGCTCGGCGAACCCGCTGATCACCCCCAGCGGGTCCTTGAGCCGGTCCCAGCGCGAGACCTGCAGCACCATCGGGTCGGGGGCCCGCAGCGGCCGCTCCTCGTCGATCTCGGCCCGGCGCTCCACCCGGTCGGGCGTCCCGTCGATCCGGTGGAACGTGGGCGCGACCTTCGCCGCGCCGTCCTGGTTGAAGCCGGCGACCTCGAGGATCGCCGCCACGATCTCCGGCTCGAGCTCGGCGTTCTTGGGTGAGAACGCGTCGATCACGGGCGCGATCAGCTCGATCTTGGCGTCGTCCAGCCCCTCCCACACGAAGGCCCGGCGCGAGAACACGTAGGCGTCGGCCGGCTCAACGTAGGGGCGCAGGAAGGCCCAGGCGCGCCGGGAGAGGTCCGAGGGCGTGTCGATGCCCACGTGGCAGCGCCAGATCACGGGGACGTCGAGGCGCTCCTTCAGCGGGGGGATCAGGCCCGCCGGCTGGGGGTCGTGGACGATCACCACGTCCTGCGGCTGGACCATCCCCACGAACTCCTCGACGTTGGGAGCCAGCGAGCCCTCGTAGACGCGCCGCTCGGCGTCGCCCAGCTCGCCCCCGTCCCCCGGCGCCGAGTGCAGGTTGTTGTGGATGCGCTTGGTGAGCGAGAAGAACTCGTCGGTGGCCGAGATCACCTCCCAGCGAGCGTTGACGCCCGCCCCGTGCGTGTACGCCAGCAGCGAGACCAGCAGCTCGGCCACCCCGCCGCCGCGGGCGGTGGAGTTGACGTTCCACACCACGCGGCCGGCGAACAGCTCGCGGGCCCGCTGCACCGCGTCCATCACCGTCTGGTACCGATCGGCGGGCAGGATCGACTGGAATCGGTCGAGGCTGAGCCGGCCGACGGGGACGGTGGTCAGGGCGGGCACCTGACCGGGCATCCTGCCCGAAATCCCGGACCGAAGGCAAGGACAGCCCGCGGTGTAAGGTCGTGGTCGATGGGAAACCGGGCGAGAGGGGCCGGATGAGCACCGTGACGAACGAGCAGGCGCTGGACCAGCTGAGCGTCAACACGATCCGCACGCTGGCGATGGACGCGGTCCAGAAGGCCAACTCCGGCCACCCCGGGACGCCGATGGCCCTGGCGCCGCTGGCCTACGTCCTCTACACGCGGATCATGCACCACCACCCCGGCAGCCCCGAGTGGCCGGACCGCGATCGCTTCGTCCTCAGCGCCGGGCACGCGTCGATGCTCCTGTACTCGATGCTCTACCTCACCGGGTACGGGCTCACGCTCGACGACCTGAAGAACTTCCGCCAGCTGGGCTCGCCCACGGCCGGCCACCCCGAGTACTGGCACGCTCCCGGCATCGAGACCACCACCGGGCCCCTGGGGCAGGGGATCTCCACGGCCGTGGGGATGGCGCTGGGCGAGCGGATGCTGGCCGCCCGCTTCAACCGCCCCGACCACGAGGTGGTCGACCACCACACGTTCGTGATCGCCTCCGACGGCGACATGCAGGAGGGCGTCCAGTCGGAGGCGGCGTCGCTGTGCGGGCACCTGGGCCTGGGCCGCCTGGTGGCCTTCTACGACCGCAACTTCATCTCGATCGAGGGCGACACGGGGCTGGCGTTCTCCGAGGACGTGGGCGCGCGCTACGAGGCCTACCACTGGCACGTCCAGGACCCGCTGGGCGAGGACGAGGTGCGGCTGACCAAGGAGGCCTACGGCTGGCCCCCCGACGAGCACTTCTACGTCCCCGAGGAGGCGCTCTCGCACTTCCGCGAGTGCCTGCAGCGGGGCGAGGAGTGGGAGTCGGAGTGGAACGAGCGGATGGACTCCTACCGGGCCGACCACCCCGACCTGTACGCCGAGCTCACCCGCCTGTTCTCCCGGCGCCGGCCCGAGGGCTGGGACGACGAGGTGCCGCGTTTCCCGGTGGACACCGGGATGGTGGCCACCCGCAAGTCGTCCAACCAGGTCATCCAGTGGGCGGCGAAGCGCGTGCCCGAGCTGGTGGGCGGATCGGCCGACCTGGCGCCCTCCACGCTGACGTTGATCGAGGACGCCGACAGCGTCGAGCGGGGCTCCTACGGCGGGCGCAACCTGCACTTCGGCATCCGCGAGCACGCGATGGGCGCGATCGTCAACGGCCTCAACCTGCACTACTTCCGGGCCTACGGCTCCACGTTCCTGATCTTCTCCGACTACATGAAGGCGGCGATCAGGCTGTCGGCGCTGATGCGGCTGCCCTCGATCTTCGTCTTCACGCACGACTCGATCGGCCTGGGGGAGGACGGTCCCACCCACCAGCCCATCGAGCAGCTGTCGATGCTGCGGGCCACGCCCAACCTGAACGTGATCCGCCCGGCCGGCGCCAACGAGGTGGCGCTGGCCTGGCAGTTCGCGATCAACCAGACCGAGACGCCCACGTGCCTGGCGCTCAGCCGCCAGGGCGTCCCCACCTGGAACCCGGCCGGGGTGCCGCGCGACGCGATCTCCCGGGGCGCGTACGTGCTGCGCGAGTCCTACAAGGACCCCGAGCCCGACCTGCTCCTCATGGGGTCGGGGTCCGAGGTCCACATCTGCAACGCGGCCGCCGACCTGCTGGAGGCGGAGGGGATCGCCACGCGAGTGGTGTCGGCGCCCTGCCTGGACCGCTTCGCCGAGCAGGACGCCGGCTACCGCGACTCGGTGCTGCCGCCCTCCTGCCGCGCGCGCCTGGCGGTGGAGGCGGCGGCGCAGCTGAGCTGGTGGCGCTGGGTGGGGGACGCAGGCGACGTCCTGGGCATGACCACGTTCGGCGCGTCCGCCCCCCAGAAGGCCCTGTACGAGCACTTCGGGTTCACCCCCGAGAACGTCGCCGCGCGCGCGAGGAGGTTGACATGAGCGTTCCTGGTACTCAGGTAAACCCTCGACTCGCGGCGCTGACCGAGGCTGGCGTCAGCGTCTGGCTGGACCAGATCCGACGCTCGCTGATCGAGAGCGGGGAGCTCCAGCGCCTCATCGACGAGGACTGCCTGCGGGGGATCACGGCCAACCCCTCGATCTTCGAGAAGGCCATCCTGGGCTCCGACGACTACGACGCGGCGCTGTCCGAGATGGCCCACGAGGGGCTCTCGGCGCAGGAGATCTACGAGCGCATCGCGGTCGAGGACGTGCAGATGGCCGCCGACGTGATGCGCCCCGTGTGGGAGGCCAACGACCGCGACGACGGCTTCATCTCCCTGGAGGTGGCGCCGGAGCTGGCCAACGACACCGACGGCACGCTGGTCGAGGTCCGCTCCTACTGGGAGCGCCTGGACCGGCCCAACTGC
>VAXS01000231.1 GCA_005883255.1 Actinomycetota bacterium
GGCCGCCGGGCCGACGACCAGCACCACCTCCCCGCGGGGCGGCGCCTCGCCGTAGCGCGCCGCCAGCTCCGCCGCCGTCCCCCGCACCACCTCCTCGTGCACCTTGGTCAGCTCCCGGCACACCGCGACCGGCCGGTCGGGGTCCGCCTCCGCCAGCGCCGCCAGGGACGCGGCCACCCGCCGCGGCGACTCGAACGCGACCAGCGTCTCCGGCGCCGCGAACAGCGCGCGCAGCTCCGCCCGCTTGCGCGGCAGGAAGCCCGCGAACCGCCACCGCTCCGCGGGCAGTCCGGACGCGACCAGGGCGGTGAGGACGGCCGACGGTCCGGGCAGCACCTCGACCCCCAGCCCGGCCGCCACGGCCTCGCGCACCAGCACGAACCCGGGGTCGGACACCAGCGGCATCCCCGCGTCCGACACCAGCGCCACGACCTCGCCGGCGCGCATCCGCGCCACCAGCTCCCCCGCCCGCGCGCGCTCGTTGTGCTCGTGGTAGGACACCAGCCGCGCGCGCACGCCGTAGCGGTCGAGCAGGACACGCGTGCGTCGGGTGTCTTCGCAGGCCACCACGTCGGCGTCGCGCAGGGCGGACAGCACCCGCAGCGTGACGTCCTCGAGGTTCCCGATCGGCGTCGGGCACACGACCAGCCGGCCGGCGCTCACGCCGCCGCCCCGCCCCGCGCGTCCAGCCCGTCCAGCGCCAGGCTCGCGGCGCCCACCATCCCCGCCTCCGCGCCGAACCGCGCCGTCACCACCCGCACGGAGTCGCGGCCGGGCGGCAGCGCCCGCGCCAGCATCTCCTCCCGCGCGGGCCCCAGCAGCAGCTCGCCCGCGCCCATCACGCCCCCGCCCAGCACCACCACCTCCGGGTTGAAGACGTTGACGATGTTCGAGATGCCCACTCCCAGGCGCCGGCCGATCAGGGTGAGGACGCCCAGCGCCGCCTCGTCACCGTCGTGCGCCAGCTCCGTGACCAGCGGACCGCTGGGCTCGCGGCCCTCCGCCACCGCCCGACCCAGCGACGACGAGGGCGCCGCCGCCGCGGTCTCGCGCGCCTCGCGCGCCAGCGCGGTCCCCGACGCCACCGCCTCCAGGCACCCCCGATTCGGACAGTTGCCCTGGCAGCGGGGGCCGTCCAGGTCCACCACCATGTGACCCAGCTCCGCGCCCGCCCCCTGCGAGCCCCGGTACAGGCGGTCGTCCAGGACCAGCCCGCCGCCGATCCCGGTCCCGATCGTCAGCGTGACCGAGTGGCGGGCGCCCTGGGCGGCGCCGAAGCGGTGCTCCGCCAGCGCCGCCGCGTTGGCGTCGTTGTCGACGAACGCCGGCAGCCCCAGGCGCTCCGCCATGAGGTCCCGGAACGGCACGTCCTCCAGCGCCAGGTTGACCGCCTGGACCGCCACGCCCCGGCGCTGGTCGATCGTGCACGGGATACCGAACCCCACGCCCTCGACCGAGGACTCCGCCTGGCGCACCACCTCCCGGACCGCCTCGACCACGGTCGCCAGCAGCTGCTCCTGCCCCAGTCCCTGGATCTCGCGCCGCGCCCGGCGATGGACGCCGAGGTTCCCGTCCACCTCGCCCGCCAGCAGCTTCGTGCCGCCCATGTCGACCCCTACGACGCACGTCGCGGCCATGTCGGCGACCATACACCGCTCGATGAGCGACCCCCCGCGCCGCCCCGACGATCCCTCCCGTCGCGGCGAGCGCCCTCGATACACCGTCTATCGCTCCCGTCCGCGCGTGCTCGACGCCCTGCGTCGCGGCCACGAGCCCGACCTGCGCGACCTCGGCCCCCTGCGCGAGGAGCGGGCACGCCGCCGCCCGCGGCTGCGGCGCAAGCCCTGGACGTGGCAGCGGGTGGTCAAGTACGTGCTGGTGGCGATCGCCGGCTGGCTGGCGCTCTCGCTGTTCCTGTTCCTGGTCAGCGCCCAGGTCGAGCAGCAGAGCGTCTCCGACGCGGCCGACCGCGCGCTGGACGGCGCCGGACCGATGCCGGTCTCGGCCAACACGATCCTGGTGATCGGCTCCGACGCCCGCCCGCGCGGCACCCACGAGCGGGGCGCCAACGTGGTGGGCCAGCCCAGCCGCTCGGACACCCTGATGCTGATCCGGGCCGGCGGCTTCAAGAGCGCGCGGCTGTCGATCCCCCGCGACACCGTGGTGGACATCCCCGGCCACGGCCAGGACAAGATCAACGCCGCCTACGCGATCGGCGGGACGGCCCTGACGATCACCACCGTCAAGCGCTACCTCGGCATCCACATCAACCACGTGGTCGAGGTGAACTTCGTGGACTTCCCCCAGTTCATCAACTCGCTGGGCGGCGTGAACGTCGACCTGCCGGGGCTCCCCCGAAGCGTCAATCGTTGCCCCGACTCGGTCGTCTTGCGCGCGAAGCTGGACGGCGGCGACGGCGCCGGTGGCACCACGCTGAACCTCCACGCCGGCTCCAACCACCTCGACGGGCACCACGCTCTCGGCCTGTCGCGCGTGCGCGTGAACAAGTGCGATCCCGCCGAGAACGACCTCGACCGCGCCCGCCGCCAGCAGCTGGTGCTGTCGGCGATCAAGCACAGCCTGCTCTCCGTCTCCACCTTCTTCCGGCTGCCCTGGGTGTCGTGGACGGCGCCCAAGGCCATCCGCTCCGACATGAGCGGACCCACGCTGCTCGGGCTGTTCTCCGCCATGGGGACGTCCGGCAGCCCCGCGCCCCGCGTGCTCAAGCCCTCGGGCACCGTGACCACGCCCGGAGGCGGTGTGGGCCTGCAGGTAGATCCCGACGAGAAGCGCTCGGAGGTGAGCCGCTTCCTCGCCGGCTAGGAGTCGCCGGTCGAGGTCGAGGAGGAGGACGACGAGGAGGCGCCGCCGGTCGACGACGCGCCGTTGGCGGACTTGGACTCCTTGCCGCCGTCCTTGCCCTTGTCCGCGGCCTTGTCCCCGCCCTCGGACGCAGACGTATCCTGCTCCTTGCCCCGGCGCCGGGTGCCGTAGTCGGTGTTGTAGAAGCCCGATCCCTTGAAGTGGACCGCCACCGGGTGGAACACCCGCTGCACCGGAGCCTCGCACGTGGTGCACACCGCCAGGGGGTCCTCGGTCATGCGCTGCATGACCTCGAACGT
Source organism: Actinomycetota bacterium (assembly GCA_005883255.1). Classification (GTDB taxonomy): domain Bacteria; phylum Actinomycetota; class Thermoleophilia; order Solirubrobacterales; family Solirubrobacteraceae; genus AC-38. The sequence goes on from VAXS01000231.1 coordinate 3,123, forward strand.
GTGCCCGTTCTCGCAGCGGTACTCGTAGATCGGCATGAGCCGACAAGTCTAGACTCCGGCCCCCGTGGCCCAGACCGCCGATCCCGTGACCATGGAGAAGATCACGGCGCTGTGCAAGCGCCGGGCCCGGGTGTGGGAGGCGTCCGGCCACCTGGAGTCGTTCACCGACCCGCTGGTGGACTGCCGCCACTGCGGGCAGCGCTTCCGGGCCGACCACCTCCAGGACCTGGAGTGCCCCGAGAAGCCGTCCAAGCACCCGGGCGAGGGACCCAACTGCGACCTCACCGAGGCCAGGGCGTTCAACCTCATGTTCGAGACCACGATCGGGCCGGTGAAGGAGCAGGGCGCGACGATCTTCCTGCGGCCCGAGACCGCGCAGGGCATCTTCGTGGACTTCCCCCAGGTCCTGCAGACCTCGCGCAAGAAGCCGCCGTTCGGGATCGCCCAGGTGGGCAAGGCGTTCCGCAACGAGATCACCCCGGGCAACTTCATCTTCCGCACCCGGGAGTTCGAGCAGATGGAGCTGGAGTGGTTCGTGCCCCCCGGCGAGGCGGAGCGCTGGTTCGAGTACTGGACCGAGGAGCGCCTGCGCTGGTACGTCGACCTGGGCATCCGCTCCGACCACCTCCAGCTGCGCCCCCACGGCCCCGACGAGCTCTCGCACTACTCCTCGCAGACCAGCGACGTCGAGTACCTGTTCCCCATCGGCTGGTCGGAGCTGGAGGGGATCGCGAACCGGGGCGACTACGACCTGCGCCGCCACGCCGAGTTCTCGGGCAAGAAGCTGGAGTACTTCGACTCGGCCACGGGCGAGCGCTACGTGCCCCACGTGGTCGAGCCCTCGGCCGGCGCCGACCGGGCCACGCTGGCGTTCATGGTCGACGCCTACGACGAGGAGGAGGTCGAGGGGGAGCCGCGGACGGTCCTGCGCCTGCACCCGCGCCTGGCGCCGATCAAGGTGGCGGTGCTGCCGCTGGTCCGCAAGGACGGCCTGCCGGAGATCGCCCAGCGGGTCTACCAGGACGTGCGCCGCCGCGTGCAGGCCGAGTACGACGAGGGCGGCTCGATCGGCCGCCGCTACCGGCGCCAGGACGAGATCGGCACGCCCTGGGGCGTGACGATCGATCACCAGAGCACCCAGGACGAGACGGTCACCCTGCGCGACCGCGACTCCCTCCAGCAGGAGCGCGTCCCGATCGCCGAGTTGGCCGGCGAGCTCGAGCGGCGCCTGGACGCCGACTGGACGACGCCCAAGTCGGGTTGATTCTCCGCCGGGCCAGCGCGTAGGCTGCGCGCCGTGGGAACCCGGACGCTTTCCCTCGTGCTCGTCGCGGCCGCTCTCGCCCTCTGCCCGGCCACCGCCGAGGCGGTGACCACGATCGGCGTGACGAACCCGACGCCGCCGCCCGGCGGGTTCGACAACCAGAGCGGCTGCTTCGGCCCGTGCACCTACCTGCCGTTCCGGGGCGCCTCCGCCGCGTTCGTCTCGCCCATCAGCGGGACGATCGTCCGCTGGCGGATCTCGTCCGACTCGGGAAGCGCGCAGGTGCGCCTGCGCGTCCT
>VAXS01000002.1 GCA_005883255.1 Actinomycetota bacterium
TCCCCGGTGACTTCACGAAGTCGCAGGGGACGACCCCGTCGGCGTTCCTGGCCGATGGGTCGAGCTCGACGTTCCCGCAGTCGTCCAACGCGGGCTACCAGCTGCAGATAAACGCTGACGTGGAGCCGGCAACGACCACCGGCGGTGGCGGTGGCGTGGTCGTGACGGTCCCCGGCGCGCCGGTGATCACCGGGCTGGCCGTGACGCCGGCCGTGCTGGCGCTGGGGGCGCGCGGGAAGATCGCGTTCTCGCTCTCCGAGGCCGCCCGTTACACGCTGAGCTTCAATCAGCTGTTGCCGGGGCGCAAGCGCGGCGCGCGGTGCGTTCTTCAGTCGCGCCGCGTGAACACCGGTCGCCGCTGCACCATCCGGCGCAGGCGCGGCACCCGCACCGGCGCGGGGCACACCGGCCTCAACCGGCTCTTCTTCAACGGTCGGCTGCTCGGGCGCCCGCTGCCCCTGGGCAGCTACGAGCTGGTGGCCAACGCGGTGGACTCCGGCGGTCGGCACGCCCTGACCAGGCGCACCCGCTTCCGCCTGAAGGCCGCACCCCGGCACCGGTAGCGGCTACTGACCTTCCCGTCAATTCGACGGGTAGTCTGTGGGCATGGCGTCGGGCGCCGCGACGCAGATCTCCTACGAGGACCTCTACGCCCGCTGGGAGAAGGGGAACTGGCGCGCGACCGAGCTCGACTTCTCGCAGGACCGCGAGGACTGGCGCGTCAAGCTGGACGACATCCAGCGGGCGTCGGCGCTGTGGCAGTACGCGATGTTCTTCTACGGCGAGGACTCGGTCACCGACAACCTGGGCCCGTACATCGACGCGGCGCCGCGCGAGGAGCAGAAGTACTTCCTGGCCACCCAGCAGGTGGACGAGGCCCGCCACGCGGTGTTCTTCGCGCGCTTCTGGCGCGAGGTCGTCGAGCAGGGCGACACCTACGGCGCCTCGCTGTCCGCGACGCTCCCGCAGCTGGGCTGGGGCTACCGCCGCGTGTTCGACCGCCTGGACCGCATGGCCGACGAGCTTCGCCGCGACCGGTCCCTGCCCAAGCTGGCCCAGGCCATCGCGATGTACCACTTCGTCGTCGAGGCCTCGCTGGCCCAGCCCGGCCAGCACTTCATCGAGGACGCGCTGGAGCGGCTGGGAGCGCTCCCCGGCTTCCAGGACGGCATGCGCAAGGTCAGCCAGGACGAGCAGCGCCACATCGCCTTCGGCGTGCGGATGCTGCACGACCTCGTCCAGGAGGACCCGGAGTGCAAGGACGCCGTCGCCGAGCTCCTGCGCGAGGTCACGCCCTACGCGACCGCGGTGTTCGTCCCGCCCGGCTGGGACAAGCGCTACGCGGAGTGCTTCGGCTTCACGCTGGAGCAGATCTTCGCCTTCGGGGTGGAGTCGCTGGAGAGCAAGCTGCGCGCGGCCGGGCTCCCGCCCGAGGAGCTCCCGGGCGGAGTGCCGATCCGGACCGACCTGCCCAAGGAGGAGATCGCCCGCCGCGCCCTGCTGCTGCTGGAGGCCGGCGTGCTGGGCGAGAAGAACGGCCCGCCGTCGCGCGATCCCGAGGTCATGGAGGTGTTCTTCGACGCGATCGGCCACGGAGTGGACACCCGGCACCTGCCCCACCAGCCGATGACGCTTCAGTGGGACTTCGCGGACGCCCCGCCCTGGTTCGTGCGCCTGGACAACGGCTCGACTCAGGTCGAGCAGGGGCGGCTGGAGGCGGCGGACCTGACCTTCCGCGGTCGCTACGAGGACTGGGTCGACGTGGCGGCCGGCCGCGTCGATCCCCGGCGGGCGGTGGCCACCGGGAAGGTGCGCCCGCGCGGGCGCCTGCTGACGCTCTGGCGCGCCCGGCGGCTGTTCGCCACTTAGGGCTAGCCCTTCACGCGCCCGGTCGCGGCCAGCGTGAACCCGACGCCCGGGCCGGGGCGGGCGCTCACATCGGTGATCGCCACCCGGGGATCGGCGAACAGCGTCAGGGTGAGCAGGCCGCCGAACGGCACGTCCGGCGCCAGGAGGAGCCGCCCGTCGCGGGCCACCACGACGGCGCGGGCGCTGAGGCGGCTGCCCAGGACGTCGGCGGTCCCCTGGAACACCAGCGCGCCGCCGCCCGAAGCCACGGGCCGGACGTCGAAGCCGGGCGGCAGCGCCGCCCGCAGGTCGGGCTCGGTGACGGTGGCCGAGCCCATCAGCGTCGCGCCGCGCTTGCGCAGCCGCACGTCGCGCAGGTCGAGCGTGAGGACGCGCAGATCCGCCACCCGGGCGTCCAGGTCGTCGGTGGCGCGGGTGTCGGCCAGCAGGTCGGCGAGCCCGCCCGTTCCCGGGCGCGAGTCGCGCATCCGCACCACCACCCGGTCGGCGTCGCCCCACAGCAGCTCGATCGCGGGGAAGGCGCTGATCTCGACTCGCTCCACTCGCCCGCTGCGCTCCAGGCGCTGGCGCAGCCGGCGCTCGGCGATCGGCGGCGCCAGGAGCTGGAACAGCGCCAGGACGACGACGCCGATCCCGATGACAAGCGCCGCGGCGAGCCCCGCCCGGCGCCACACGTCACTCTCCGTCGGTGAGGAGCGCCCGCGCGCAGGTGATGCCGGCGCGCAGCGTGGGCGCGAAGTCGCGCTCGGGCTCCAGCAGCATGCGCATCGCGATCCCGTCGGCCAGCGAGAACAGGATCGTGGCCACCGCGTCGGGGCGGTCGTGGAGCCGCAGCACGCCCTCGCGCTGCTTGCCAGCGAGGACTTCGGCCACGTGCTCGCGGGTGCGCCGCGTGAGCGCGGCCACCTCGACGCCGATCTCGCGGTTGCGGCGGGAGACCGTGAACAGCTCGAACCAGAGCGTGACGAAGTCCGGGTCGTGCTCGACGATGTCCTCCAGCGAGCGCACCAGCGCGTCGATCAGGTCGTCGGCGGTGTGAGCGCCGGCCAGGCTCTCGTCCAGCGCGGCCATCCGGATGTCGGTGTCGCGGCGCACGACCTCGACCAGCAGCCGCTCCTTGGTGCCGAAGTAGTAGTGCAGCAGCCCGCGGGAGACGCCGGCCTCGCGGGCCACGTGGTCGAAGGTCGAGCCGGCGGCGCCGCGCCGGGCCACGCTGCCCCGCATGGCGTCCACGATGCGCTGGGCCTTGTCGCCGGCCAGGTCGCGGGGCTTGCTGGCGGGGCGGGCCTTGGAGGCGGCTTCCATGTGCAGGACTTTAGCTGGCCGACCAACCAGTCACGGGCTCCCGCGCGGCCGCCAGCGCCTCGGCGCGCGTCGAGGAACGCGAAGGGCGCCCGGAGGCGCCCCTCGCAAGCTGGGTCTCAACCGCCGCCGGCTAGGCCGCGGCGGTCTCCGGCGCCGGAGAGGGCGTGGTGGTCGACGTGTAGTCGAACTCCTCCTCGGCCCCGAACAGCGCGTCGAGCACCTTCTTGCGCAGCCCCTCGCTCAGAGCCAGCGCCAGCCCGGCGCCCACCACCAGCAGCAGGAGCGTGCGCCCCGGATGCCGCTTGCGCCGGCGCTTGGGCCCTTCCTTGAGCGCGGTCCCCGCGACGCGGAGCGACTCGGCGGCGTGGCGCAGCTCCCGCTGGAGCTTGCGGTCCTCCATGAGCGCCTTGGCCGGAGCCTTTCCGTTCGCCAGGCGGCTGTACGCCTTGCGGGTCTGCGTGAAGGCGTCGCGGATGTTCTCCCGCAGCTCGGCGTCCTGGGCCAGCCGCTGGAGATAGGGGTTCTCGCGCGCCGCCTGCGCGGCCTTTGAGGCCTTTGCCGCTCGTCTCCTTGCTGCCATGACTCTCCCTCGAACGCCGGTTGCCTTTGGCGGGAGCATACCCGGCCCGCCCAAGCCGTACAGGGACGAGCCGGTCAGCCGCCGCGGCCCCGGGCGGCCTTGCGCTCGGGCGTCGCGGTCCGCCGGGGGCGCCGGCGCGGCGCCCGGGCGACCCGCGCGGGCGCGACCGGCTCCTCCAGCGCGATCGCGAACACCTCGCCGATGTGGTCCACGAACCGGAAGTCGATCTCGCTGCGCAGGTGCTCGGGGATGTCGTCGGCGTCCTGCTCGTTGAGCCGCGGGGCGATCACGCAGCGGATCCCGTTGCGCTGCGCGGCCAGCGCCTTCTCCTTGAGCCCCCCGATCGGGAGCACCTGGCCGGTCAGCGTGAGCTCGCCGGTCATGGCCACGTCGTCGCGCACCGGCCACCCCGAGATCAGCGACATCAGCGCGGTGGCCATGGTGATCCCGGCGCTGGGGCCGTCCTTGGGGATCGCGCCCGCCGGCACGTGCAGGTGCAGGTCGTGCTTGGCGAACCAGTCCTCGGGGAGCTCCGGCGCCAGCTCGGCCGCGTGGGAGCGCACGTGCGACAGCGCGGCCTGGGCCGACTCGCGCATCACGTCGCCCAGCTGGCCGGTGAGGATCAGCTGGCCCGAGCCCGGCATCGCCGTGGCCTCCACGAACAGGACGTCGCCGCCGGCCGGGGTCCAGGCCAGCCCGGTGGCCACGCCCGGCTGGCTGGTGCGCCGGCGCGTCTCCGAGAAGAACCGGCGCTTGCCCAGCAGCTCGCGCGCCCGCTTCTCGGAGATCGTCACCCGCCGCGTCAGCTTCCCCTCCGCCGCCTGCCGGGCGATCTTGCGGCACACGGTCCCGATCTCGCGCTCCAGGTTGCGCACGCCCGCCTCGCGCGTGTAGTCGGCGATGATCGCCTTCAGCGCGGCGTCGCCGAACTGGATCTGGCTGCGCTTGAGGCCGTTGCGCTCGATCTGGCGGGGCACCAGGTAGCGCCGGGCGATCTGCAGCTTCTCCTCCTCGGTGTAGCCGGCGAGCTGGATCACCTCCATGCGGTCCTGCAGCGGGCCCGGCACGGTGTCCAGGTTGTTGGCGGTGGTCACGAACATGACGCTCGAGAGGTCGAACGGCACGTCCAGGTAGTGGTCGCGGAAGGTGGAGTTCTGCTCGGGATCCAGCACCTCGAGCATGGCGCTGGCCGGGTCGCCGCGGAAGTCCGCGCCCATCTTGTCGATCTCGTCGATCATGAACAGCGGGTTGCGGGCGCCGGCGTCGCGCAGCGCGCGGATGATGGTCCCGGGCATGGCCCCGATGTAGGTGCGCCGGTGGCCCCGGATCTCGGCCTCGTCGCGGACGCCGCCCACCGAGATGCGCTCGAACTTGCGCCCCAGCGCCCGGGCGATCGACCTCCCCAGCGACGTCTTGCCCACCCCGGGCGGGCCCACGAAGCACAGGATGGACCCCCGGGCCTGCGGGTTGAGCTTGCGCACGGCCAGGAACTCCACGATGCGGTCCTTGACCGCCTCGATGTCGTAGTGGTCCTCGTCCAGGACCTCCCGGGCGTGGACCAGGTCGAGGTTGTCCTCGGTCTGCTTGTCCCAGGGCAGCGAGGCGATCCACTCCAGGTAGGCGCGGATGACGCCGTGCTCGGCCGCCGCCGGCGGCAGCCGCTCCAGCCGGGAGAGCTCGCGGTCGGCCTGGCGGCGGACCTCCTCGGGCAGCTCGATCGCGTCCAGCTGCTCGCGCAGCTCGTCGACCTCGGCCTGGACCTCGTCGGTCTCCCCCAGCTCGTCCTGGATCGCCTTGAGCTGCTGGCGCAGGAAGTACTCGCGCTGCGAGCGGTCAAGCTCGGACTGCACCTGCGACTGGATCTTGGACCCCAGCGAGATGACCTCGAGCTCGCGGGCCAGGATCTCGGAGAGCCGGCGCAGGCGCCGGGCCACGTCCACCTCCTCCAGCAGCTCCTGCTTCTCCCCGGTCTTCAGCCGCAGCGCGCCGGCGATCAGGTGCGACAGCGCGCTGGGGTCGTCCACGTTCGCCACCGCCAGCTGGAGCTCCTCGGGGAGGTAGGGCACCTGCTCGACGATCTCCGTGAACGTGCGCCGCACGTTGTGCAGGAGGGCCTGCAGCTCGGGCGTGTCCTCGACGACGTCGGGCGCCTCCTCGATCTCCGCGAACAGGTAGGGCTCCTGGCGCACCCAGCGGGTGATCCGCACGCGCTGGCCGCCCTGCACCAGCAGCCGCAGCGTGCCGTCGGGCGCGCGCAGCATGCGGGCGATCGTGCCGGCCACGCCGACGTCGTAGAGGTCGTCCGGGGCGGGGGTCTCGACCTCCGGCGAGCGGCTGGCCACCATCGTCAGCATCCGGCTTCCGCCCAGGGCGTCGTTGACCAGGCGGATCGAGCGCTCCTGCCCCACGGCCAGCGGTGTGAGCGTGTCCGGGAACGGGACGGTCTCGCGCAGGGGCAGGACAGGGAGCCCCGGGGGCAGCGTCGGCTGCGCGGGGATCTCCACCTGCGGGGCGCCCGTGCCGTCGCCGGCGCCGCCGTCGCCGCCGATCTCGATCACCGGCGCTCCCTGGGCACGTCGATGGGGACGGTGCGGGCCCGCGGCCCGCGCTCCACCAGCGGCAGCTCGACGCGCAGGATCCCGTCCTCGTAGACCGCCCGGGCCTGCTCGCCCCGGACGTCGGCGCCCAGCTGGACGACCCGCCGGAGCGGTCCCTGCTCGACCTCGACCTGCTGGTAGAGGCGGCCCTCGGCCTCCTGGACCCGCCGGCGGCCGCTGATCGCCAGCTCGCGCCCGCGGATCTCCAGCGAGACCGCGTCGGGATCGATCCCGGCCAGCTCCGCCTCGACGACGGCCCGCGGCGGCGAGTCCACGTAGTAGACGTCGACCGCCGGCGAGAACCCCCCGCCCCGGCCGGACAGGCGCGTGCGCTCGAGCACGTTGCCCAGCAGCTCGTCCATCTCGCGGCGCATGCGCTCGAAGTTGGCGAACAGATCGCGCTCTGGCGCCATGCGCCGAACCTTAGCTGGGCGCCTGGCCCGGGTCAGAGCGTGTAGACGGCGCCCTCGCGGGCGACGTCGACCGGGCCGCCGAACGTCCGCTCGGCCTCGCGGCGGGCCCACAGCTCGTCCAGCTCGTCCGAGATGTGGGTGATGACCAGGCGCCGGGCGCCGGCCTTGCGGCCGTGCTCGCCCGCCTCGCCGGGGGTGAGGTGGCCGCGCACTCCCTGGCGCTCGGGGCGCGGGAGCGTGGCCTCGACCATGAACAGGTCGGTCCCGCTGGCGAAGTCGATCAGCTCCTCGCAGGGACGGCAGTCGGCGCCGAACGTGAACCGGGCCCCGCCGTTGGTGGAGGCCAGCTCCACCGCGTGCGTGACCAGGAAGTGGGGGACGACGTGGAAGCGCACGCGCAGGACGTCCAGGTCGAGCGACTGGAACGCGTTGTACTCGCGCACGTCGAACGCCTTCTCGACCAGGTCCTCGTTGCCCCAGGCGCCCACGATCCGGCGCACCGTCTCGCGGCCGCCCTCCGGCAGGTACAGCGCCGGCCGCGCGGGTGAGTCCGTGCCCGGCCAGCGGTCCACCGGCACCGGCTGCTGGCGCGGCGCGTAGGTCAGGGCGTAGGAGAACGGGATGAGGTCCAGGAAGTGGTCGGCGTGCATGTGGGAGACCACGACCGCGTCGACCGTCGTGTAGTCCCGGAAGCGCCGGAGCTTGGAGAACACGCCGTTGCCGCAGTCCAGCAGCAACGCGTAGCCGCGCTCCTCGACCAGATAGCCGCTGCACGCCCCGTCCGCGTCCTGCCAGGACGGGCTTTTGCCTAGCACCGTGATACGCACTCGAGCTCCGCCTCTCCTGGGCGTGAGACTCTACCCCGGTGCCGGCGAATAGCGTGCACTTCGTCACATTCGGCGCCGTCGGCGGCCCCGGCTTCGACACGGTGGCGCTGGTGCTGGGCCTCCTGCTGGTGGTCGGGGCGCTCCTGTCCGGCCTGGCCAACCGCTCCTTCCTCTCGCTGACCGCGCTGTTCGTGCTCGTGGGCTTCCTGCTGGGGCGCGGAGGGCTCGACGTGCTGCCGTTCCACGCTCACTCGGACTTCGTGGGCGACCTGGCCCTGGTGGCGCTGATCGTGATCCTGTTCCGCGACGGGCTCGAGGTCGAGGGCGAGATGCTGCAGTCCGAGTGGCGGCTGCCG
>VAXS01000232.1 GCA_005883255.1 Actinomycetota bacterium
GCTTCCACAGCGAGTGGATGACGCCCACGGCGCCGTAGCAGTCCTTCACCGACTCCACGATCACCCGCATCGCCGTCAGGTCGTAGATCTCGTTGAACTCCCGACCCTTCTTGGTCATCTTCGAGTAGATCGAGTAGAAGTGCTTGGCCCGGCCGGCGATCTCGGCCTCGATGCCCAGAGCCTCGAGCTCCTTGAGCAGGTAGGCGCCCGCACGGTCGACGTACACCTCGCGCTCCTCGCGCTGCTGGGCGACCAGGCTCTTGATCTCCTGGTACTTGCGCGGGTGCAGGGTGGAGAAGGCGAGGTCCTCCAGCTCCCACTTGATCGCGTGAATGCCGAGCCGGTGGGCGATCGGCCCGTAGATGTCCAGTGTCTCCTTGGCCTTCTCGATCTGCTTCTGCTTGGGCAGCCCCTCGATCGTGCGCATGTTGTGCAGCCGGTCGGCCAGCTTGATGAGGATGACCCGGATGTCCGAGGCCATCGCGACCATCATCTTGCGGTAGTTCTCGGCCTGGGCCTCGTCGCGGGACTGGAAGGTGATCCCGGTGAGCTTGGTCACCCCGTCCACCAGCGAGGCCACCTCGTCGCCGAACTGCTCGCGGACCTCGTCGAGCGAGGCGCTGGTGTCCTCGACGGTGTCGTGCAGCAGCGCGGCGCACAGCGTCTCGGTGTCCAGGCGCATGCCCGCGCAGATCTTCGCCACGCCCACGGGGTGGGTGATGAAGTCCTCGCCGGAGCGGCGCCGCTGGTCGGCGTGGTGCTCGCAGGAGAAGACGAACGCCGCCTCGACCGCGTCGCGGTCGATCGTGACCGCCGCCTTGGCGGAGTGCTCCTCGATGATCGCGAACAGGTCGTCGAGGAGGCGGGCCTCGTCGGCGGTGAGGCCGGCGCGCCGGCGGGGGCGCGGGGCCGGCGGCCGCTCGATGGTCCCGACCGGGGTGCGGGCGGTGATCGGGGCGGAGGCGCCGCCATCGTCGCCGCGGGCCCGGCCGTTGGACTTGGCCTTCGCGGGCGCCCGCTTGCGCGCGGTCTTGGTGGGCGCCTTCGCGGCCTTCGCGCCGTCCTTGGCGGCAGCCTTGCTGGCGCGGGCGCCCTTGGCCGGGGACTTTCGCGTCTTGGTGGCGGTGCGGCCGTCGGCCTTGCCGGCGCCGCCCCCTGAGCGGCGCTTTACGCCGCCGCTTCTGTCGCCTCGCTCAGGAATCGGTCCGCGTCCCGGAGTCGTCGCTCATACGCGCGAAACGCCGGCGAACGGTCGAGCTCGGTGCGCCGCGCCGCCGGGACCTCGATCGCGGGCCGGTCGCGATCCACGACCACCAGGCCCAGCTCCTCGAGCACGCGGAGCGCCCGGCCCGCGCAGGCGGCCGCGGGGCCGTCGCGCAGGAACGCCTCGCACTCCTCCGCGGTCGCGCCGCCCCGGTCTCGGAGGGTCCGGTAGAGCGCGGCGAGTTGGTCACGACGTGGGTGTTGGCGGGCATGGGTCCTCTGAGCAAAGCGTAGCTCAGGGTTCCCCCACGCCAGGTGGGCGTATCCCGGGCCCGCGCGCTCGAGCAGCGCGCGCTGGTGGGCGTGGGCGGGCGGGTCCAGCGCCACCAGGTGGGCGAAGTCGGCGGCGAGGCCGGGTTCGCGCTCCAGCGCGGCGTAGGAGCACAGGGCGAAGCCGCCCAGGCGGCCGGAGAGCCCGCGCCGGCGCCGCTCGGCGTCGGCGCACACGACCAGCACGCGCTCGCCCGTGGCCGCCAGGTCCGCGAGCGTCCCGGCCAGCCCCTGGCTGAGCCGGTCCACGACGATGCGCGCGGTCGGGGCCGGCGCGGCCTGTGGCGGAGGCCACGGCCGAAGCGGCGCCTCCAGCTCGGCCACGACGCCGGCCCAGAACGAGTGCGGCTCGCCCAGCACCTCGACCGGCACGGGCGCGCAGGCGCGGGCCGAGCGCAGGAGCAGCCGCGGCTCCACCGCGCCGTGGTAGGAGTTGCGCTCCAGGTGGAACGTGGCGTCCACCGGCGCTCCGACCTCCACCGGAAGTCGCCCCCCCGGTGGGCCGAAAGCCACGGCGCGCGAGCGCGCGCCCCCGCCCGCGACCGTGAAGCGCAGGTGCTTGCCCTCCCCCATCGCCACCGGGTCGCCGAAGGTGGCGGCCGGGAGCAGGAGCACTGGCTCTGGGTTGGCGATGCCGAACGGGGCCAGCCGCTCGAGCTCCTCGGCCAGCTCGAGGTCGAGCGCGTCGCCGGGGACGACGGCGTCCACGCGCTCGACCGGGACCAGGTCGTCCGG
>VAXS01000233.1 GCA_005883255.1 Actinomycetota bacterium
CCACGTCCTCCAGCTCCTTCCACGGGAGCCGATCGTCGCCTCTGGGGACGTGCCGCTCGCCCATGACCGTGATCGTGCGCTCCGCCCCCCCGTCCAGGAACGTGACCGCGCGCCGCTGGGGCGGCGGCCGCCAGGCCACGTGCACGCGCACGCCGTGCTCGGCCAGCCAGGCTTCCGCGGCGCGGCCCCGCTCGTCGTCGCCCAGCGCGGTGAAGAAGACGGTGTCGGCCCCCAGCCGCCTCAGCTGCACGGCGGCCACCGCGCCGCCCCCCGCCGGCTCCTCCCAAGCCGTGTCGGCGTGCACGATCTCGCCCTGGCGCGGGATGCGCTCCACGCGGACGAAGTCCACCCACTCCACGTGTCCGACCACCGCGGCGCGCATCAGCGGTGGCAGCGCGGGGGGAGGGGCGTGGTCAGGAGGGCGTCGTCGTCGCGCTCGCGGAGCCGACCGGGGAGTCCCATGACGGCCCATTGTCCTGGGCGGAGCGCTCGACCACCGCCACGAACGCCCGCACCATGGCCGGGTCGAACTGGCTGCCGGCGCCGCGACGCAGCTCCTGCAGCGAGGCCTCGCGGCCCAGCGCCGGGCGGTATGTCCGGTCCGACGTCATCGCCTCGAACGCGTCGGCCACCGCGACGATCTGCGCCTCCAGCGGGATCTCCTCGCCCCGGGCGCCGGCCGGGTAGCCGCGGCCGTCCCAGCGCTCGTGGTGGGCGAGCACCCAGGGCCGGATGTCCTCGAGGTCGTCGGAGCCCAGGATGCGCGCGCCGATCTCCGGATGCCGGCGCATCTCCTCCCACTCGCGCTCGTCCAACGGGCCGGGTTTGCGCAACAGCGCGTCGCTGAGGCCGATCTTGCCCACGTCGTGCAGGACGCCGGCCAGGCGCACGCGCTCCACCCGGGCCGGGCCCAGCTCCAGCTCGCGCGCCAGCAGCTCGCAATAGCGCCCGACGGTGCGCGAGTGGTCGCCGGTGCCGGCGTCGCGCAGGTCCAGCCCCTCGGCCAGCGCCAGCAGGCTCTCGAGGCCCACCTCCCGGGCGTACGCGGCCGCGCCGGCCGGCCCCAGCGTGGAGATCTCGGCGGAGAAGATCACGGAGCGGTTGCGGCCCAGCTCCTTGGCGGCGTACAGGGCACGGTCGGCGGCGTCCAGCAGCGCCTCGGCGCTGGCGCCGTGCTCGGGGTGGCCGGCGATCCCGAACGAGAACGTCAGCGGGACCAGCCCGCGTCCGAACTCCGCCTCCACCGCGCTGCGCAGCCGCTCGGCCACCACGTAGGCCTCGCGCTCCCCGGTCTCGGGCAGGATGATCGCGAACTCCTCGCCCCCCGTCCGCGCGGCGTAGTCGATCTGGCGCTTGCCCGTGCCCAGGATCCTCCCCACGTGGGCCAGGACCCGGTCCCCGGCGGCGTGGCCCAGCCGGTCGTTGACGCGCTTGAAGTGGTCGAGGTCGCCGAGCAGCAGCGTGAGGCGATGCCCGCCGCGCCGTGCGCGCTCGATCTCCACCGCGATCGCCTGGCCAGCGTGCCGCCGGTCTCGATCAACCGGGTGGGCAGGATGCTCGGTGGCGCGACGAACACCAGGGCGAACGCGTAGCAGGCGATGGCCCAGGCCACCTGCCCGGCGGCGGCGCGGACCGAGAAGAAGTACACGGAGTACAGCGCCACCCACAGGTAGAGCATCTCGTTGTCGGGCTTGGGCGCGCCGTGACCGTCCCCGCTGAACCAGATGTCGGTGGTGATGAGGACGCTGCCCAGCGCCACGATCGCCTGCAACGCCCAGGGTGGCAACCGGTGGTCGGCGATCCTCAGCAGCGCCGCCATCGAGAAGGCGGCGATGCCGATCGCCACGAACACACGCACGCCGACCTGCGGGGGATGGGGCAGGGCGACCACCAGCAGGCTGATGGCCCCGCCCGCCGCCCACAGGAACGCGAGCACCCGGCTGGCCGCGGCCACTCCGGGCACCACGTCCGGCACCTGACGCGCGGGTTGGTGGGCGCCGCGTCGCGTGCGCCCCGGGAGCCTCATATCCGTGCATCGGCAGATTCGACGGCGGACTCCAGCCCGGATAGGGTCCGCCCGTGGAGATCGTCTCGCCCGGGATCGTGCACTGGACCGCGCGCCACCCCCACATCGGGATCGACGTCAGCTCCTACTACCTCAGCGACGAGCACGTCCTGCTGGATCCGATGGAGCCTCCCGAGGGCCTCGACTGGTTCGAGGAGAACGGCCCGCCCACCGACGTGCTGCTCACCAACCGCCACCACGATCGCGACGCCTGGCGCTTCGCCCAGCGCTTCGGCTGCCGCGTGCACTGCGTCCGGGTGGGCCTGCCCGAGCTGGAGGGCCGCGGCGAGGCCGTCCCGTTCGATTTCGGCGACGAGCTGCCCGGCGGGGCGGTGGCCTACGAGGTGGACGCGATCTGCCCGGACGAGTGTGCCCTCCACCTCCCCGCCCACCGGGCGCTGGCCTGCGCCGACGGCGTGATCCACTACGGCGGGGAGCTCAGCTTCGTCCCCGAGCAGTACATGGACGACCCCCAGCGGACGAAGGAGGGCCTGCGCGCCGCCTACCGGCGGCTGCTGGACCTGGACTTCGACCACCTCCTCCTGGCCCACGGCGACCCGGTGGTGGGCGGCGCCCAGGCGAAGCTGAAGGAGTTCGCCGAGGACTAGCGCGTGGGCGGGGCCGGCGCCTGCAGCGTCGGGTTCTGGATCTCGCCCAGGTGGTCCACCAGCCGGGTCCACTGGCCGGCCGGCAGCGCCGACGCCGGGCCGCCGGGGCCGGCCAAGTCGCCCGGGTAGAAGCCGACGTGGATGTGGTTGGCGTGGTCGGGCAGCGACAGCGTGTTGTCGGTGCCCGGGTACTTCATCAGCGAGATGATCTGGTGGGGCTTCATCGTCCCCTGGAGCTGGAGCAGCTTGCTGATCGTGACGTCGGTGATCGAGCCCGGCCCCTGGTGGCCGAGGATCGGGGTCCCGTTGATCGAGGCGATGTCGACCGCGTCGCCGTAGGAATGCTCGGAGACCGTCCCCGCCGAGGTCAGGTAGCTGTGCCCGCACTTCAGGGCGCTGACCAGCGGCCGCAGGTCGTTGGCCGCCAGGTACTCGAGGGTGGCCAGCACCCGGCGATCAATTTGGCCGGTGGCGACGTCGCGGCGCCCGCAGGGGTAGATCCGGATGCGCGGATCGCTGAGCACGGCCTGGATGAGCTGGTCCTTGGTCATCAGGAGGATCTGCCCGACGCTCGCCCGGTGCAGCGCGTCCAGCCGCAGCGGCTCCGCCGCCCCGCCGCCGTAGACGCCGCTGGCGGCGAGCAGGTGCCAGCCGTTGACGAAGGGCTTGGGGTTGACCGCCGGCGCCCCGGCCGGCCGGACGCCGAAGTCGGTGTGCGACAGGACCGCGCCCGGGCTGGCCGGACCGACGTGGCCCAGCACGGTGCCTGCCAGCACCTGCGCGCCCGGACGCAGCGGGCGCAGGACCAGGTCCTGCGGGCGCAGCCGGACCGGGCCGGCGAAGTACGCGCTCACGCGCGCGCGCGGGACCGGTGCCGCCAGCGCCAGCTCGGCCACCTGCCGTGACCCGCCCGCGGCGTAGCTGCCGGGGCGCTCGGGGTGGGCGAACAGGCGTTCCTTGACCACCGTCGGCGCGCCGGCGGCCGCCGCTACGGCGCTCGAGACGATCGCGGTGGGCGAGCGCTGGCCCCCCGCCGTCGCCGGTCCCTTCGGCCGCGGGTCGGCCGGACCGGCCGGCGCCGTCGGGTCGCCGGCGACGTCCATGGCGGTGGGCCGGACCATCGCGTACTGGCTCGCGACGCTGCCGAGATGGGCGTAGGAGTAGGTGTTGCCGTAGGCGTCGCGCAGCGTGAGGTAGGCGCCCCGGCGGCGGTCGTAGCCCCGCTGGACCACCTGGCCGTCGTTGGCGGCGACGACCGCGGCGGCGGGCGGAGACTCGACCACAAGCTGAGGGTTACGGTTGTGGTGGCGCTGGACGCCGACCCAGCGCGCCGGGCCCGACACCGGGATCCGTCCCTGGGTGAGCGCGGTGAGCGAGCTGACCAGGTTGGACGGCAGGGCGCGCACGAGCTTGGCCCGCAGCATCACCGAGTCGACGTACCACCAGGCGTGGTTGTAGGAGAAGATCGACTGGCGCAGGTCCCTGTCCGCGCCGGCGGCCTTCAGGTAGCGGGCCGCGGCGAAGATCGCGTCGGCGGGGTTGTACGGGTCCTTGCGGCCGTCGGCGTTGGCGTCCACGCCGTAGGTCCGCCACGAGGACGGCATGAACTGCATCCACCCTTGAGCCCCGGCGGACGACACCGAGAGGTTGCGACCGTAGTCGGTCTCGATCTCGTTGATCGCCGCCAGGACCTGCCAGGGGACGTCGTACTGGGTGCCGGCGGCCTGGTAGATGGGCAGGAGGAAGGGCGGGATCGGGAAGCGATCGAGGATCAGGTTCGGGACCGAGCTCGACGCGCTCGGCGCC
>VAXS01000234.1 GCA_005883255.1 Actinomycetota bacterium
CCCGGCGCGAGCTCGAGGCAGTGGTACCACTCGACCGACGCCACCTCGTCGGCCAGGGCGGGCACCGGGCGGGTCGCCATGCCGGGCAAGTCTAGGCCGCCGCCGTGAAGCGGACGAGGCCGCCCTCGTTCACCTCGCGCACCCGCCCGTCCGCCAGCAGCAGGTCGACGTGCCCCAGCACCTCCGAGAGCGTGAGGAAGGCCTGGGTCACCGCCACGTTGCCCCACAGGGCCTGCGCGATCTCGTAGGCGCTGCGCGGGCGCTCGGCGATCAGCCCGAAGATCTTCTCGGCCCGCCGGCGGTGCAGCGCGAAGCGCTCGTCGATCAGCGTCACGTGGTCGTCGATGGGGTCGCCGTGGCCGGGCAGCACCAGCTCTGCGGGCAGCTCGCGCGTGCGCGCCAGCGAGTCCAGGTAGGTGACGAGCGCCCGGGGCCGCCGGTCCGGGTCGGGGTCGGCCCCGGGGGGCCGGGAGATCAGCGGGTTGGAGGAGATGTGCAGCAGGAGGTGGTCGGCGGCGATGAGGATGCGGCGCTCGGGGTCCCAGAACACGGTGTCGGTGGGGGAGTGGCCGGGACGGTGCAGGACCTCCAGCGTGCGGTCGCGGAGCTCCAGGCGCTCGCCGTCGCGCAGCCGGCGGGTGACGCCCGCGCTCGACCCCCAGGCCCGGAAGGCCCGCGAGACCGAGCGCAGCGCGTACACCACGTCGGCCGGGATGCCGTGGCGCAGCATCAGCGCCTCGGCGAACTCGTCGTCGCGCTCGGCGTCCTCCCCGTAGCGCTCGACGTACGGCGCCAGCACGTCCAGCGCCGCCACCTCGGCGCCCGAGCGCCGGGCCAGCACGGCGAGCAGCCCCAGGTGGTCGATGTGCTGGTGGGTGACGATCAGGAGCCGCAGGTCCTCCACCGCGTGGCCGCGCTCGGCCAGCGCGCGCTCCAGCTCGTCCAGCGCCTTGGCCGAGTTGGGCCCGCTGTCCACGAGGGTGAGCGGCTCGTCGGCGATCAGGTAGGTGTTGACCCGGCCCACCGCGAACGGCGTCGGGATGGCCAGGCGATGGATGCCCGCCTCCGCCGCCCGCTCGAAGCCGCTCACGAGCGGATGACGTCGAGCACCTCGTCGCGCTTGGCCTCCATGTGCTCCTGGGAGACCAGCGACTCGAGGTTGAGCCGCAGCAGCGGCTCGGTGTTGGACGGGCGCACGTTGAAGTGCCAGTCGTCGTAGTCGATGGAGATCCCGTCCAGGTGCGTCAGGCGGGCGTCCGCGTAGCGCTGCGCGAGCTCCTCCATCTTCGCCCGCTGGTCGGAGACCTCGGTGTTGATCTCGCCCGAGATGAAGTACTTGGCGCGCAACGGCTCCAGGAGCTCCGCCATGCGCTTGCCCTCCACCGACAGCAGCTCCAGGATGAGCAGCGCGGGGATCGTGCCGGAGTCGGCGCAGTAGAAGTCGTGGAAGTAGTAGTGGCCCGAGACCTCGCCGCCGAACGCGGCGTGCTCCTCGCGCATGCGCGTCTTGAAGAAGGCGTGGCCCACCCGGTTCATGAGCGCCTTCCCGCCGGCCCGCTCGACCGTGTCCGGGACCGCGCGCGAGGCGCGCACGTCGTACAGGATCGTCGCGCCCGGCTGCTTGCGCAGGATCGAGTCGGCCAGCAGCGCGGTGAGGAAGTCCCCGGCCACGAACTCGCCGGTGTCGTCGATGAAGAAGCAGCGGTCGGCGTCGCCGTCCCAGGCGATCCCCAGGACGGCGCCCTCGGAGACCACCTTCTCCACGATGGGGCGGCGGTTCTGCTCCAGCAGCGGGTTGGGCCCCGCGTCGGGGAACTCGCCGTTGGCCTCCCAGTGCTCGGTCACCGGGTCGAGCCCCAGGCGCTCCATCAGGGGGCCGACCATGGGCCCGGCCATGCCGTTGGAGCCGTCGAGGACCAGGCTGAGCGGACGCACGGAGCCGGGGTCGATGAACCCGAGCACGTGCTGGTGGAAGTCGTCGTAGACGTCCACGTCCTCGACGTGGCCGCCGCCCGGCGCGTCGCCCAAGCCGGCCTCGATCGTGCGGCGGACGTCCTGGATGCCCGCGTCGCCCGACAGCGCGAGGGCGCCCCGGCGCAGCAGCTTGGCGCCGGTGTAGGCCTTGGGGTTGTGCGAGGGCGTGCACATGAGCCCGCCGTCCAGGTCCCGCGAGCCCACGAGGTAGTAGAGCATCTCGGTGGCCACCATCCCGGCGTCCACCACGGTCGCGCCCTCCAGCACCATCCCCTGGCGGTAGCGGGACGCCATCGACGGGGCGCTGGCGCGCATGTCGCGCCCCAGCCCGATGCGCAGCTCGCCCGCCGGCTTGCCCTCCAGGCCGGCCAGGACGCGCACGAACGCGCGCGCGATCGCCTCGGCCAGGTCCTCGTCCAGGTCCCGCCCGTACACGCCCCGGATGTCGTAGGCCTTGAAGATCTCCGGGGGGAGCCGCTGGACCGCCTCGTCAGCCATGCACACGTGATCCTACGTCCGCGGCGTCCCAGGCCGCCAGGAAGGCGGGCGCCAGCCGCTGGCCGAAGTAGGCCTCGGCGCTGGCCCATACCCGGGGCCCCAGCCACGGGACGCCCGGCGGCACCACGCCCGCGAGCCGGGCGCCGCGCCCGCGCGCCTGCGGCGCCGCGACGGCTGTCGAGAGCCGGCGGTGGAAGTAGGGAGGGACCTCCGGGTGCGCGCGCGCGAAGCTGCGCTCGGCTGGCGCCACCAGGGCCATCCGCCGGGCGTACTCGTCCACGCTCACGCGGTGATGGTGGACGGCGACGGCGGCCGGGTGGTAGAGCAGACGCAGCCCCAGCGGGCGCATCCGGTACGCCAGGTCGAGGTCCTC
>VAXS01000235.1 GCA_005883255.1 Actinomycetota bacterium
TGCTCGGAGCCGCCGTGCACCCGCTCGCGGACGACGGTCAGGACCGTCACCTCGCGCACGGCCGAGAAGTCGGCCGCGATCAGCAGGACGGCGCCCGCCAGCGCCCCGGCCATCAGCGCCCTCCGGGCGAGCGCCCGGTAGTCGATGGCGCGATGGGCGCGCAGGAGGGCCGCGCCCAGGCGCCGGACCAGCGCGGCGAGCAGGCGGCCGAGGCCGAACAGGAGCAGGAGCAGGAGCCGCACGACGCCGCGCGCCGCCCGGGCGGCGGCCGGCACCGCCGCGAGCGCCACCCGGAGGGCGAACGGGACGGCGTGGATCGCCGCGTGCAGCAGCGCCGGGCCCAGGACCCGGGGGTCGCGCAGGGGACGGATCCTCGCCACCGCGCGGGCGGCGAAGAGCAGCAGCTGGCGGTTGACCTCTCGGACCATCGACGTCGCGCTCCCCGTCCGGGGTGATTATGCCCAGCGCACGGGCGGCGCGCGCCGGGTCAGCGCTCCAGGCGCTCGCCTCGCGCGAGGAGGTCGGACGGGCTCACCCCCAGCGCGTTGGCCAGGCGGCGGATGTTGGTGAAGCTGGGATTGCGTTCCCCGCGCTCGATGCCGCCCAGGTAGGTGCGGTGCATCCCGCTGCGATGAGCGAGC
Organism: Actinomycetota bacterium; assembly: GCA_005883255.1. GTDB lineage: Bacteria > Actinomycetota > Thermoleophilia > Solirubrobacterales > Solirubrobacteraceae > AC-38. The sequence continues at coordinate 642 of VAXS01000235.1, forward strand.
TCCTCCTGCGAGAGGTGGCGGTCGACCCGGTAGCCCCGGATCGCGCGACCCAGGGCGGCGTGGGCGCGGGAGCGTTGCGGCACCGCGGAAACGTCGCGCCGCCGAGCCTATAGGTCTACAGACTATGAGTGGTCGGCCTATGAGTCCCGTCAGCCGTCGTCGGCCTCGGCGATGAGCTCGGAGATGCGCACGTCCAGCGCGGTGGCGAGGTCCATCAGCTTCTCGTAGCTGGGGTTCTTCTCCCCGCGCTCGATCCCGCCCACCCAGGTCCGGTCCATCCGGCTGAGGTGGGCGAGGTCCTCCTGTGACAGCCCGCGCTCGATCCGCAGCCGTCTGACCGCGCGGCCGAGCGCCGCATGTGCCGAGGACCGTTGCGCCACACCACAACGGTTCCGGTGCGACCCCTATTGGTCCACGGACCATAGTCATCAAGGAGTTAATTCACTCTTCACCAGGCGCGGGTTGCCTGTAACCAAGGGGGCGCGCACAAGCCGGAGGCCGGATTCGAACCGGCGACCTGCCGCTTACAAGGCGGCTGCTCTACCAGCTGAGCTACTCCGGCGCTTGGGCCGAGTCTAGAGCCGCCGTCCACCACGCGACCGTGTCCGCCAGGGTGCGTTCGCGCGGGATCTCCGGCTCCCAGCCGGTGGCGGCGGTCAGCCGCTCGTGCGAGCCCCGGATCTCCATCACCTCGTGGGCGCGCACCAGCGCGGGGTCGACGACGTGCTCGATCTCCACCCCGGCGACCGCGCGCAGGCTCTCCAGCAGGTCGCGGACCGAGGCGGTCCGCCCGGAGCACACGTTGTAGGCGTCGGGCGCTGCGCGCTCGGCCAGCAGCCGGTAGGCGCGCACCACGTCGCGCACGTCGGTGAAGTCGCGCATGGCATCCGGATTGCCCGACACCACCGGGACCGGCGATGCGCCCGCGCGCAGTCCGGCCGCCACCTGGCGCGTCAACGACGCCACCACGTAGGCGGGCGACTGCCCGGGACCGGCGTGGTTGAAGGACCGGGTCCGCACCACCGCCAGGCCGTGCGCGTCGGCGTACATCCCGGCCAGCAGGTCGGCGGCGGCCTTGGAGACCGCGTAGGGGTTCTGGGGACGCAGCGCGGCGTCCTCGGCCACCGGCAGCCGGTCGGGCGGCCCGTACTCCTCGCCGCTGCCCACCACCACCACCCGGGCGGAGGGCGCCTCGACCCGGACGGCCTCGAGCAGGCTGAGGGTGGTGGCCACGTTGGCGGACAGGGCCTCGTCCGGTCGCTCCCACGATTCGGCCACCGAGGCGCGCGCGGCCAGGTGGAAGACGACGGTGGGCGCGGCGTCGCGCACCGCCGCCCGGGTTGCGTCCCGGCCGGCCAGGTCGAGGGCGATCGCGTGGGCGCCGGCCGGCGTCCGCTCCTCGGCGCTCCGCGAGAGCGCCACCACCTCGTCGCCGGCGGCCAGGCAGGCCTCGGCCAGGTGCCCACCGGCGAAGCCGCCGGCGCCGGTGATGAGCACGCGGGCGGCCGGCGGGTTGAGCCGGCGCTCGAGCTCGCCCAGCACCACCCCGAACAGCAGGTGCCGCCACGTCGCCTGGGCGAACGCGCGGGGGTTCCCCGCCAGCGGCGGCAGCTCGTCCCGCGCGGGATGCACCCGCTCGGCGAACCCGGCGAGCGGCCACATGCCGGCGCTCTCCACCAGCGCGGCCAGGGGACCCCGGGCCCACGCCGGCAGCGGGACCACGGGCGCGACGTTCGCGTACACCGCGCCGAAGGCCGCGCCGTTGGAGACGTGCAGCGCGATGCCCACCGGCAGCCAGGCCGATCCCCGGGTGACGGCCTTGCCCAGCAGCTCCACGTCGTCGTAGTCGGAGGCGAACACCCGCTTGTCCAGCGGCTGCTGGGCGGCCCAGACGCCGGCCGCCAGGGCTCCGGCGAGTGCGCCGCGGGCGGTTCGCGCGCGATCGAGGGCCATCGGTGGGGCAACTGTAACGCGCGCGCGCGTGCGCCGGGCGGCTGTAACGCCCTCGGCGGCGCGGGGTTGTGCCCGGCATGGACAGCGCGCAGCTCCACGCCCGCGCGCGCCGGCACGGCGTCAACCCGATCGTGTACTGGATCGTGCGCGGCGTCCTGCAGCCCTTCTTCCACCTGTACTTCCGCCTGTCGCGCGTGGGCCGCGAGCACATACCCGGCGACGGGCCGGTGATCTTCGCCGCCAACCACCGCTCCTTCCTCGACCCGTTCGTGATCGGGACGCTGGTCCGGCGGCCGCTCTACTACGTGGCCAAGAAGGAGCTGTTCGTCCGCCGCTGGCAGGGCTGGGTGCTGAACGCGCTGGGCGCGTTCCCGGTGGACCGCGGGGCGGGCGACGAAGAGGCGTTCGACACCGCCCGCGAGGTCCTGGCCCGGGGCGACTGCGTCCTCATCTTCCCCGAAGGCACCCGGGTGCGCCCGGGCTCGCTGGGCCAGCCGCGCCGCGGCGTCGGGCGGCTGGCGCTGGACAGCGGGGCGCCGGTGGTGCCGGTGGCCGTGATGGGCACCGAGGCGGTGCGGCGGGGCTGGCGCATCCGGCCCCACCGGGTGCGGATCCGCTGCGGACGGCCTCTGCGGTTCCCGCGGGTCGAGCGGCCCTCGCCGGCGCTGGCCGGCGCCGTGACCGAGCGCATCTGGCCCTGCGTGATGCTGCAGTGGGAATGGTTGGGCGGCCTCCCGCCGCTGCGCCGCGCCGCGGTGGTGGGCGCCGGGTCGTGGGGGACGGCGCTGGCCTGCGCCCTGGCGCGGGCGGGCCTCCAGGTCGACCTGGGCTGCCGCACGGCCGAGCAGGCCGCCCAGCTTCAATGGGAGCGCGAGAATGCGCGCTACCTGCCCGGGGTGCCGCTTCCCGACGCGGTCAGGCCGGTCCGGGCCTCGGAGCTGCGGCTCGGCGGCCAGGACCTGGTCTGCCTGGCCGTTCCCTCCCGTGCCCTTCCCGCGGTCACGGCCGCCCTCGGTCCCCGGATTCCCGCCCGCGCCGGAGTCCTGGTCGGCGCCAAGGGCCTGGTCCCGCCGCTGGGGACACTGCCCAGCGCCTACGTGGCCGAGCGCGTGCACGGCCGCGTGGCCACGCTGGGCGGGCCGGCCCACGCGGCCGACGCGCTGGAGCACGGCGCGTCGGTCGTGCTCGCGTCGCCGGACGGGGCGTTCGCGCGCCAGCTGGCCGACGCCCTGCGGGCGGCCGAGTTCGACGTCCATCGCAGCTCCGACGTCACCGGCGTGGAGCTGGCCGCCTGCGCCAAGAACGCCGCCGCGCTGGCCGCCGCCGCGGCGGCCCCCGCGGGCCCCAACCTGGCCGGCGCGGCCGCGGGCCAGGTGTTCGCGGAGCTGCAGGACTACGCCCGCCGCTGCGGCGCCCGGCCCGAGACGTTCGCCGGGCTGGCCGGCGCGGGCGACCTGGTGGCCACGGTGATGGCCGAGGGCAGCCGCAACCGCCGCGCGGGCGAGCTGCTGGCCGCCGGCCTGCCGGCCGCTGACGTGGGCGCCGTGCTGGGCCAGACCGCCGAGGCGGTCGACGCGGTCCCGCTGCTCGCCGACGTCCTGCATCGCGCCGAGGTCGACGCGCCGGCCGTCGACGCTCTGGCCGGGCTCATCGCCGGCGCCCTGCCCCCCGAGCGCTGGTGCGCCTCGATCGCCGCGCCTCGCCACCCCCGCGCCCGGGTGCGGGCGGCCTGACGGGAGGTAGGGTCTGTGAGTGACGTCATCGCCGCCGGCCAGGCCGAAGGCCGAGCTCGATCACGAGTTCTCGCAGCTCTATCGCTCGCACCTGCGCGACGTCTACTCGTACTCCTACTACCGGGTGGGCAACCACCACGACGCGGAGGACCTCACGGAGCAGACCTTCCTGCAGGCCTACCGCCATTTCGAGCGGGCGCAGCGCGAGTCGGAGGGCCGCCCGCTGCGGCCCTGGCTGATCCGCATCGCGCACAACCTGGCGGCCAACTACTACCGCGACCGCTCGCGGCGGCCGCAGACGGCGATCGACGACGCGACGGTGCTCAGCGCGCCCCACGACACCGAGGCGGTGGTGGAGGGTCGCGACGAGCTGCAGCGAATCATCGAGGGGATCCACGACCTGCCGGACGATCGCCGGGAGGCGCTGATCATGCGCTTCGCCCTGGGAATGGACAACCGCGAGATCGCGCGCGCGCTGGGACGCAGCGACGGGGCCACCAAGGTGCTGCTGCACCGGGCCACGCGGCAGCTGGAGCAGATCGTCCGGGAGCGTGAGGAGGCCACGTGAGCGAGTCCGTCGAGTTCGAGCTGCTCCTGCGCCGCGCGCTGGCGCCGATCGACCCGCCGGCCGACCTGACCGACCGGGTTGAGACCACGCTGGCCAACCTCACCGGGCTGGCGGCGGACGAGCTGGAGTCCTGGGAGCTGCGGTCGATGCGCGACCCGCGCAACTGGGTCCGGCCGGCGGCCGCCGTGGTGGTGGGGGGGACGGCGGGCGCGGCCCTCGTCCTGCTGCGCGCGCGCCGGCGCAGCCGGCGCCGCGGTCGC